>NZ_LT965928.1:1466196-1741153 GCF_900239935.1 Pseudoalteromonas carrageenovora IAM 12662 | reverse complement strand
TATGGCTTAAAAAAGTTAGGCAGGGATCAGTGCGTTTAACTTGACAGTGGGAGTCATACCAACGCCCAGCTAAGCCGCCGGAACGGAGTTGATTGTTTTGTGCGAGCGTAGCGGAAAAGCACAAAACGAGCAACGCAGTGGAGGTCGGATTGAGCTGGGCGTTATGTGCGAGGCTCACGCTTGTTCCATACTAGTGATGGACACACCGTTGACGCATATTTTTGTGCTTCTTCAATTGACGAATATGCTCCTCCCTGAAAAGTAGAAGTATTTGAGTATGCGCCAATATGAAGACCATAAAACTCACCAAAACGATCCTCTCTAACGACAGGTTCATCTTCGTGGTCGCCAGAACCAGGCTTGAAATTAGTTTTAATAATATGAGCCTCCATATCTACAGCTTCATCATAGAGCCATTTCCCGCTAACAATTAGTTCTTCTACTATTTTGACCAATACTAACTCCAAGCACATAACAATTTTGTCTACGACATTTGTCGTTTTATAAACCGACAAATGTCCATATATTACAGTGCATTTATCTTAACCATCAAATAAACACCTGTAAACAATTAGTTAACTGGAAAATATTTTTTAATCAATGCACAAATACACCGAAATGGTGGAGATCAGTAATACTGGACAAAACAATACACACTGTCTATATATACAGTTAAATTTTGCTAGAGATTCATATCATGAAATCACCTTTTTTAACTATGATAGCCGAACAAATGTATCTAAAGCGTTATGATAAAAGTACCATTAAAGCGTATTTATACTGGATAGCTTCGTTTATTCGATTTAACTCTATGAGGCACCCAACAACAATGGGAGATAATGAGGTTGAGCTTATTATTTAAAGAGGTGATTCAAAAGCCACTCTTATTAGGCATTTTTTAAAACAAAAAAGCACAGCCCACAAGCGCCATGCTTTTTAAATCAATTTTAACCCAGTTCGGTTTACAAACGAATACCGCCGTCTATTTCAACCACGCGACCGGTGAAAAAGTCGTTTTCGATTATGTACTGTGCTGTATGGGCAATTTCGTCGCTTTCGCCTAAACGCCCTACGGGTGTTACTGCAAGCATACGTTGTCTGGCTTCGGGTTTCATGGCGTCGGTCATGGCGGTACTTATTACACCTGGTGCAATAGCGCCTACGCGTATACCAAAGCGGCCAAGCTCTTTAGCCCACGTGGTGGTAAGTGCTACTACGCCTGCTTTTGATGCCGCGTAGTTTGTTTGGCCTATGTTACCTGCTCGCGCTACGCTCGACATATTGACTATAACGCCGCCTTTGCCTGATTCAATCATGTGGCTTGCAGCTTCACGCCCTGCTAAAAATACGCCAGTGAGATTTACATCAATTACTGATTGAAATTGCTCAAGGGACATTTTTTTAACCACTTTGCCGTCTTTAGCTTTTATAAACATGCCGTCGCGTAAAATACCGGCGTTGTTTATAAGCACACCAATGTGGCCAAAATCGCTATTAATGGTATTAAATACGTTTTCTACTTCGCTCTCAACAGTTACGTTTGAGGCGTAGCCTTTAATAGTGCCAGATACACCTTCAAGCTGTGTTAGTTTCTCGCATGCGTTGTTTAATAACTCTTGCGCCATATCTATAAGTGCGATGTTAGCGCCCATAAGGGCAAATTTTTGCGCCATTGCAAAGCCTAAGCCTTGTGCGCCACCGGTTATTACTACCGTGTTATTTTTAATTTCCACGCCTTACTCCTACTTAGAAAACAGTTTAAAAATGGCGCTAAAATCATCACTGCCAGCACCTTGGTGCTGTAGCATAGTGTATAAATTTTTAGCCATTGACCCCATTGGGGTTGAAGAATTACTTTGCTGCGCGGCTTCCATGGCAAGCCCTAAATCTTTAGCCATTAAATCGACCATAAAGCCCGGTTTGTAATCGTTACTTGCAGGGGCTGTATCCATTACGCCTGGGCATGGGTTGTAAAGTTCAAGGGTCCAGTTACGGCCAGAGCTTGCAGTCATAATGTCGCTGAGTACTTTTGCATCTAGCCCATTATTAATACCCATTTGCAGGGCTTCGCTCGTGCCTGCCATTAAAATACTGAGAAGCATGTTGTTGCATATTTTTGCAACTTGTCCTGCGCCAATATCACCTGCATGAAATATGTTTTTACCCATATCATTAAGCACAGGTTGTGCGGTATTAAACGCGGCTTTACTACCACCTACAATAAACGTAAGCGTGCCTGCGGTTGCCCCAGCAACACCGCCCGATACCGGTGCATCTACAAAGCTAATACCCTGCTCGCCAAGTGCGCTGCCAACCACACGGGCCGACTCTGCATCTATTGTTGAGCAATCTATCACTAAGGTGTTTTTGCTAAGCACATTAATTAAGCCGCTATCATCGTTATTGCCTAAATAAAGCGATTTAACATGTTTGCCCGCAGGTAACATACTAATAAGTATATCGGCATTGGTTGCACATGCATTTGCATTTTCAGCTGCGTGTGCGCCTTTACTTGTAAGTTCATTTAAGACCGACTGGTTTAAATCAAATGCTGTAACATTATGGCCGGCTTTAATTAAATTAGCCGCCATAGGGCCGCCCATATTACCTAAGCCGATAAAACCAATATTGAGTTTAGTCATCGTCTTTCCTTTATGTGTGTGTTGGGGTGTCTAAGCTATTGAGTGGGTGATTTTCGCCAAAACGGTTAGCAAAAAAGCTCTCTATTATTGCTTGTGGTACATCATTCAGTGTTTTGTATTGCCAATTAGGCGCGCCGTCTTTATCTATTAATAGTGCTCTTACGCCTTCTTGAAATTCACCTACTTCGCCAGCGCGTACGGACATACCCAGCTCCATTTTAAAACACGCTAGTAAGCTTTTGCCTTTACTGGCTTTTAGCTGCTCACTTACTAGCGCGCAACTTAGTGGGCAACCATGCTTAAGTGATTTTTGGGCGCGTTGCAGCCATTTATCGTCAGTAGCTAGGCCTAAAAGATAATCAACTTGTTCTTGTAGCGTATTAAATTCAGCTAATTTTTGAATGGTTGCTAAGTTAGCTTTAATATTGCCTTTGGGCATACGCGCAGATTGGTTATCTAAATCGGTTAATAATTTAGTCAAACGCTCATGATTTAAGCTTGCGGTTTTGCCCCACTTAGCCGCTAAAATTTGCGCTAGCATGGCATCATATTTAGTGCTGTCGATAAAGTGATCGGCAAGCGATACAAAGCGTGCATCTTCACAATTAATAGAGGCCGATGTTAGCCCTAAAAATAGCCCGACACTTTGTGGCATTTTATGTAAAAAGTAACTACCGCCTACATCTGGGTATAAGCCTATGGTTTGCTCTGGCATAGCAATGCGCGATGTTTCGGTTACTACGCGGTGGCTAGCACCGGCCATTAGGCCTAAACCGCCCCCCATTACTATGCCGTGCCCCCATACTAAAAGTGGTTTTTCGTAGCAATGAATAAGGTAGTCCAGCTGGTACTCTAGGGTAAAAAAGTCTTCCACTAAGCTTGTTGGTTTTCCTTGCGCCATTGCATGATGAAGGCTAACTACATCGCCACCAGCGCAAAATGCTTTATCCCCTGCGCCTTTTAAAATAACCATTGCGATTGCATCATCGCTTTGCCAAGCGCGCAATTGCGGCTCGAGTAATTTGATCATGTCAAAATTAAGGGCGTTTAATGCTTTAGGTACGTTGAGTGTAATAAGCCCAATTAAGCTGCCATTTGCTGCACTTGCCGTTTCAAATAGCACGGGGTCGTCGGCATTATTTAATAACGTTAAATTACTCATTAGCCATTTACCCAATTAGCGCGGCGTTTTTCTAAAAAGGCATTAACGCCCTCTTGTTGATCTTGTGTATCAAACAGCCCAACAAACAATTCACGCTCAAGTGGTAATATGCTTGCCATAGGTTGGTGGCGGCCTTTTTGTATAAGCGTTTTACATGCAGCTACCGAGCTTGGGCTTTGTTCGCTTACTTGGTTCGCAAGTTTTAACGCCGCTGAAAAGCTTTCGCCTTGTGGGACTACTTCTTCTACTAAGCCAATTTGTAAGGCTTTATCGGCTTTTAAGCGCTCGCCACATAAAATCATGCGTTTTGCCCAGCCTTCACCTACAAGCCATGCTAAATTTTGCGTGCCACCCGCGCACGGTAATAAACCCACTTTTGCCTCTGGCAGTGCCATTTGTGCTTGCTCTTCTGCTATGCGTATATCACATGCAAGCGCTACTTCTAGTCCGCCGCCCATGGCATAACCGTTAATGGCCGCAACCGACACCCCTGTAAAATTAGTGAGTGCTTCAAAGGCTTCACCAAATACACGCGACATATCAGCGGCAACGCCTTTATCGCCACTAGCAAATACGTTTAAATCGGCACCGGCGCTAAAAAACTTCTCGCCTTCGCCAGTAAGCACTAAGGCATAAATGTTTTTGTTGCTATTAAGCTCGTTAACTTTGTTTTTTAAATCAATTAAGGTGTCTTTTGTCCAGGTATTAGCTGGTGGGTTAGACATAGTTAAAATAGCAACATGGCCTTCGGTAGTCAGTTCAATACTCGGGTTAGATTGTGACATAACTTGCTCCTTATAAAACGTCGCTTGCAGACTCGGCTAAAATACGGCGCGCTATAATTACACGCATAATTTCGTTAGTGCCTTCTAAAATTTGATGAACGCGTACATCACGTACATGGCGCTCAAGCGGGTATTCTTTTATGTAACCGTAACCACCATGTACTTGCAGTGCCTCGTTACACACGTTAAAGCCAACATCGGTGGCAAAACGTTTAGCCATGGCGCAGTAGGTAGTTTTTTCACTATCGCCGGTATCAAGTTTAAATGCCGCAAGCCTTACCATTTGGCGTGCAGCTACAAGTTCGGTGTTCATATCTGCAATTTTAAACTGCAAAGCCTGAAACGCAGCCAAGGGTTTACCAAATTGAGTGCGCTCTTTTAAGTACTCTTTTGCCGTGTTTAGCGCAGCTTGTGCTGTACCAATTGAGCATGTGGCAATATTAATGCGCCCGCCATCTAGGCCTTGCATGGCAAATTTAAAGCCTTCACCCTCTTTACCTAATAAGTTATGCGCCGGAATACGCACATCTTCAAAACTAATTAAGCGTGTTGGTTGTGCGTTCCAACCCATTTTTTCTTCTGCTTTACCGTATTCAACGCCTTGTGCGTCTGCAGGGACTACAAATGCCGAAATACCCGCAGCGCCTTCGCCACCGGTACGTGCCATTACCACTAAAACTTCAGTTTCGCCCGCGCCCGATATAAACATTTTTGAGCCGTTAATAACGTACTCATCACCTTCAAGCACAGCTTTTGTTTTTAGTGATGCTGCATCTGAGCCCGCCCCTGGCTCAGTTAAACAATAAGAGGCAAGTAGCTTGCCCATTACTAGTTGCTCTACGTATGCATCTTTAACTGCATCTGTACCAAAACTTGCTACCATCCACGTGGCCATATTATGAATAGTTAGCATGGCCGTTGTAGCTGTACAGCCCATAGCAAGCTGCTCAAATATAATGCTTGAATCTAAGCGTGATAAACCAAGGCCGCCGGCTTCCTCTGGCGTGTATAAACCGCAAAAGCCAAGCTCGCCCGCCGCTTTAATCGTATTTTTAGGAAAAATATGCTCGCGATCCCACTTTGCTGCATGTGGAGCAAGTTCTGATTCTGCAAATTGGCGTGCAGTTTCTGCAAAGGCTTGTTGATCTTCTGATAAGTTAAAGTCCATGGTAGACCTCTTTAATTGTGTTGTTAGTGTGTCCCATTAGGGTAAATGAGTGAAGAGCGGCAAAGGCTGATGTGTGTGTTCTAGTTGCTTGTCAGCGGGTTTAGCCTTTGCGCCCTTCTTTATTATTTTTGAGTGTGTTTATTTTAAGTTAATGCTCATGTTTGGACCTGAAGCGATGTCGTCTTCAAACCAACGTGAGGTAATGGTTTTAGTTTCTGTGTAAAAACGTATACCTTGCTTACCATAAGTGTGTGTATCGCCGTAAAACGAGCCTTTCCAGCCCGTAAACGAGAAAAACGGCAGCGGCACCGGAATAGGCACATTAATACCCACTTGGCCTACTTCAATTTCGTGTTGAAATTTACGAGCCACAGCGCCACTTGAGGTAAATAACGAGGTACCGTTGCCGTACGGGCTTTCGTTAATAAGGGCAATTGCCTCATCAAGCGTATCTACAAACATACAGGCAAGCACAGGGCCAAAGATTTCTTCTTTGTATAAGTCCATTTCTTTTGTCACATCGGTAAATAGAGTTGGGCCAACCCAGTTACCTTGCTCGTAGCCCTCTACTGTGTAGTTTGAGCCATCAATTAAACAGGTGGCGCCTTGCTCTTTACCGCTTGCTATAAGCGATAAAATACGCTCTTTTGCGGCTTTTGATGTTTGTGGGCCGTAGGCTGCGTCTTTGTCATCCCACACGCCTGGGCGTACGTTTTCAAAGCCTGCTTTTATTTCATCTACCCACTCACTTGCTTGCCCTACAAACACAGACACCGAAATACCCATACAGCGCTGACCGGCAGCACCAACCGATGCGCCAACTAGGTTATTTACCACGTGCGATTTACTCGCATCTGGCATAATAACCATGTGATTTTTAGCACCCACACACGCTTGCACGCGCTTAAGGTTTTGTGTGCCTTTAGAATAAATATATGCACCTACAGCACACGAACCCACAAACGAAATTGCACGTACGGCTTTGTCTTCTAATAAGCGGTCTACTTGCGGTTTTGTACCATGAACCACTTGCAATACGCCTTTTGGTGCGCCGGCTTCAATAAATAGCTCAGCTAAACGCATTGGTGTGAGTGGGTCTTGCTCAGAGGGTTTTAAAATAAAGGTGTTACCACATACAATAGCTAGCGGAAACATCCAAAGTGGGATCATCGCCGGAAAGTTAAACGGCGTAATGCCTGCACATACGCCAAGGGGCTGCATGTAAGAATAGGTATCGATTTTACGGGCAACGTTTTCCATTGTTTCGCCCATCATTAATGATGGTGCATTTGCAGCTTGTTCTACTACTTCAATACCGCGCCATACATCGCCTTTTGCATCTTCAAACGTTTTACCTAGTTCATGGCAAATAATGGTCGCAAGCTCATCGTGGTGCTCTTTTAACAGCGCCGCGTATTTCATCATAATGCGAGCACGCTCGGTAATGGGCACATCTTTCCATGTTTTAAATGTTTCTGAGGCCGAGGCAATAGCTGCATCCATTTCTGAGTCGGTAGTGCATGGAACTTGCGCAAGTACTTCTTGGTTTGCTGGGTTAATTACATCAATAAGCTCGTTTGAAGCCGACTGAACAAATTCGCCATTTATAAGTAGTGGAACTTGGTGCATGGGTAAATCCTGTTGTTAGTGTGTTCTTTTAAAAAATGACACCGTTTTGTTATTAGTATGAGTACGGTGCATTTTAGTTGCTGTTAGTTAATTAACTGCTTTGTTAGTAAGCCTCTACAGCCATGGCTACAGCTTCGCCGCCGCCAATACATAAAGACGCAATTCCTTTTTTAAGGCCACGGTTTTTAAGTGCGTGAATAAGCGTGACTAAAATTCTCGCGCCGCTGGCACCAATTGGGTGGCCAAGAGCACACGCCCCACCGTTTACGTTTACTTTGCTCTCATCAAGTTTTAATTCGTTAATAGCAAGCATGGTAACCATGGCAAAGGCTTCGTTAATTTCCCACAGGTCAACATCAGCAGTTGTCCAGCCTGCTTTTTCAAGCACACTGTTCATAGCGCCCACAGGTGCTACTGTAAATTCGCTTGGTTTTTGAGAGTGCGTACTGTGCGCTACAATTTTACAAAGCGGTGCTAAGCCTTGCTCTTTTGCTTTTGATTCGCTCATTAATATAAGCGCTGCGCCACCATCAGAAATTGACGATGAATTAGCCGCAGTGATGGTGCCGTCTTTTTTAAAGGCAGCACGCAGGCTTGGTATTTTTTCTGGGCGGGCATTACCGGGCTGCTCATCAACCGATACGGTTACATCGCCCTTGTGGGTTTTTATGGTGTGCGGCGCAATTTCGTTTTCAAAGCTGCCGTTTTCAATTGCCGCATTGGCTTTACTTAACGAGCCCAGTGCAAACTCATCCATTTGCTCACGGCCAATGCCGTACTCATCGGCAGTATCTTGTGCAAAACAGCCCATTGCTTTGTTATCGTAAGCATCTTCTAGGCCATCGCTCATCATATGATCTTTAATTTCGCCGTGGCCCATACGCATACCGCCACGTGCTTTAGGTATAAAATACGGTGCGTTACTCATGCTTTCCATGCCGCCAGCAATTGCACTGCTAATTGAGCCCGCTTTAATTAAGTCGTTTGCGAGCATGGCGGCTTTTAAACCAGAGCCACATACTTTATTAATGGTGGTAGCACCCGTGCCCAGAGCAAGGCCTGCTTTTAACATTGCTTGGCGTGCTGGCGCTTGGCCAAGGCCCGCTGGCAATACACAGCCCATAATTACTTCATCTATTGCATCATTAGCTAAACCAGTTTGTGCAAGTGCACTTGCAATGGCGGTAGCGCCAAGCTCGGTAGATTGTGCATCGGTTAATGCGCCCATAAAGCCGCCCATAGGCGTACGCTTAGCTGCTACAATTACCACTGATTCTAAAGTCATAACTAACTCCGTTGTATTTTTATGCAAATAGTTGTTAGAATATTTGCTCTATTAATTTAGTATTCATTTATTATTTAATACCCATACACAATACTAACGTTTACGCTAACGTCAACTAAAAAACGCTTAATTTTTAGTTTTAAAAGTGTAAGGTTTATTTTCCAGTAGTACGGTTAATCAACATAAATAAAAATAAGCCACTGAATATTAATAATTAAATTTAACATTTCACGCCAACACTCCTTTATAAATAGTTTCATACCACACCGAGCTTTACCTTTACGTAAACTTCACTTATATTGGAGTTATTCGAATGAGGTAAACACAACTATGAAACCAGATAACCAAACAAACTTTGCAAGTTCAGCCAACATACCTGGCAGTAACGAACAAACCTTTAGCATTAGCGATTTAGCTAAAGAGTTTGATATTACTACCCGCTCTATTCGTTTTTACGAAGACCAAGGCTTAGTAAGCCCAGAGCGCAATGGCCAAACCCGTATTTATTCAAAACGCGACAAAGTTCGCTTAAAACTTATACTACGCGGTAAACGCTTAGGCTTTACGCTTGCTGAAACAGGCCGTCTGTTTGAACTGTACGACGCTGATAAATCAAGCGCTAAACAGCTGGTGACTATGCTCGACTTAATAGCAGAGAAAAAGGCCGACCTTTCTCAGCAAATGGACGACATAAAAGTTGTGCTTATGGAATTAGTGACAGCGGAGCGCCGCTGCAGAGACACACTCAATAAAATAGACGAGTAGCCTATTTTAATAATAAAAACACACTGACAACACACACAGGAATGAATCATGAGCACTATTTCACTTTATAAAGAGATGAACTTTGGCCTTGGCGAAACCGCCGATATGATCCGCGACCACGTAAATAGCTTTGCAAGCCAAGAAATAGCGCCACTGGCTGAACAAACCGATATAGATAACGCGTTTCCTAATCAGCTTTGGCCGCAAATGGGCGAAATGGGTGTACTAGGCATGACCGTATCTGAAGACTTTGGCGGTGCAGGCTTAGGTTACTTAGAGCATGTAATAGCCATGGAAGAAATTAGCCGAGCTAGTGCCTCAATTGGCTTAAGTTATGGTGCGCATTCAAACTTGTGTGTAAATCAAATTAACCGTAACGGTAACCAAGCACAAAAAGAAAAATACCTACCAAAGCTTATTAGCGGCGAACACATTGGTGCCCTTGCCATGAGCGAGCCAAACGCAGGCTCTGACGTGGTATCTATGAAACTTAAAGCCGAGAAAAAAGGTGATAAGTACATTTTAAATGGTAATAAAATGTGGATCACCAATGGCCCCGACGCACATACATTTGTTATTTACGCAAAAACAGATTTAGAAGCCGGCGCTAAAGGAATTACCGCTTTTATTGTAGAAAGCAGCTTTGCTGGGTTCTCTACCGCGCAAAAGCTCGACAAGCTTGGCATGCGTGGCTCTAACACCTGTGAACTGGTGTTTGAAAACTGCGAAGTACCCGAAGAGAACATTTTAGGTAACTTAAACGAAGGCGTTAAAGTACTTATGAGCGGCCTAGATTACGAACGAGTGGTACTTGCTGCAGGCCCCCTTGGCATAATGCAAGCATGTATGGATATAGTTGTGCCGTATATTCATGAGCGTAAACAGTTTGACACCCCTATTGGTCAATTTCAGTTAATTCAAGGCAAAGTAGCCGACATGTATACGCAAATGAACGCAGCGCGCTCATACGTTTATACTGTTGCAAAAGCGTGTGACCGCGGCGAAACCACTCGTAAAGATGCCGCTGGTGCTATTTTATATGCCGCTGAACTTGCCACCAAAATGGCGCTAGATGCCATTCAAATTTTAGGTGGTAACGGCTACATAAACGAATACGCCACAGGGCGCTTACTACGTGATGCCAAATTATACGAAATTGGCGCTGGTACATCAGAAATTCGCCGCATGCTAATTGGCCGCGAACTATTCACCGAAAGCCGTTAAGGATTAAATTATGACGATATTAAAATCGAGCGTTAATCCACACGACCCTACTTTTGTGCAAAATCACAAAAACATGGCGTCTTTAGTTGATGATTTACAAAGCAAAGTGGCCACCATTAGCTTGGGCGGCGGCGCTGCTTTAAAGGAGCGTCACGAAGGCCGAGGTAAATTATTTGTACGCGACCGCATTAGTACTTTATTAGATGAAGGATCACCGTTTTTAGAAATTTCGCAATTTGCAGCCTTTGGTGTGTACGAGCAAGAAATTGCCTGTGCGGGTGTAGTTGCCGGTATTGGCCGAGTTAAAGGCATTGAATGCATGATTATTGCAAACGATGCCACGGTAAAGGGCGGTACGTACTTTCCGCTTACCGTTAAAAAGCATTTACGCGCGCAAGATATCGCTGAGCGCTGCCACTTACCATGTATTTATTTAGTTGATTCGGGCGGTGCTAACCTACCTGAGCAAGACGATGTATTTCCTGATAAATTGCATTTTGGGCGTATTTTTTACAACCAAGCCCGTATGTCGGGTAAAGGAATTCCTCAAATTGCTGTGGTAATGGGTTTGTGTACCGCAGGTGGCGCCTACGTACCCGCAATGGCCGATGAAAGCATAATTGTAAAAGAGCAAGGCACTATATTTTTAGCAGGCCCGCCACTTGTAAAAGCAGCCACAGGTGAAGTAGTAAGCGCTGAAGAATTAGGCGGTGCGGATGTGCATTGTAAAACATCGGGGGTGGCTGACCACTTTGCAGAAAATGACGAGCATGCGCTGTCTATTGCGCGCCAATGTATTGAGCGTATTAATTACACGCGCCCTACAGCCCCTCTTTTAGAGGATGTTAAACCGCCACGTTACGATATAAACGAGCTTTATGGCATTGTAGGCACCGATCTTAAAAAGCCGTTTGATGTACGTGAAGTAATAGCGCGCACAGTGGACGACTCATCGTTTGATGAATTTAAACGTTACTTTGGTGAAACGCTCGTCACCGGTTTTGCCAGCATTTATGGTAACCCTGTTGGCATAGTGGCTAATAACGGCATTTTATTTAGTGAGTCAGCGCAAAAAGGCGCGCACTTTATTCAACTATGTGCACAGCGCAATATTCCTTTAGTGTTTTTACAAAATATTACCGGCTTTATGGTGGGTAAAAAGTACGAAGCTGAAGGCATAGCAAAGCACGGCGCTAAAATGGTGATGGCGGTTTCGTGTGCCGATGTGCCAAAATTTACGGTGCTAATTGGTGGCTCTTACGGCGCTGGTAACTACGGTATGTGTGGCCGCGCATTTGAACCAACCATGATGTGGATGTGGCCCAATGCCCGTATTTCAGTAATGGGCGGTGAGCAAGCCGCAGGTGTAATGGCTCAAGTTAAGCAAGATGGTTTAGCACGTAAAGGCCATAGCATGAGCGAGCAAGAAGTTAGCGATTTTAAAAAGCCAATTATTGATCAATACGAAGAGCAAGGCCATCCGTATTACGCAAGCGCGCGCTTGTGGGACGATGGCATTATTGACCCTGCCGATACTCGTAACGTATTAGGCCTTGCCTTAAGTGCAGCTAAAAATGCACCAGAGCAAGACTCTAAGTTTGGCGTATTTAGAATGTAACCGGAGCGAAAAATGTCAGTAACACTACAAATAACAAAATCTAATGTGGCTGTACTTGTTTTAAGCCGAGTTGAAAAACGTAACGCATTTAATAGTGAAGTAATACACGAGCTAATTCAGTGCATAGAGCATGCAAATACGCTCGATATTCGCGCTTTGGTTTTAAAAACTGAAGGAAAGCATTTTTCTGCAGGTGCCGATTTAGCCTGGATGAAATCAATGGCTGATAACAATTACGCCGATAACCTTGCCGACTCTATGCAGCTCGCTAAATTAATGCAGGTGTTAGCGACCTCCCCTCATCCAACCATATGTGCTGTACAAGGCGCTGCGTTTGGCGGCGCTCTGGGCTTAATTGCATGTTGCGATATTGCCCTAAGTAAAGATGACGCCCAGTTTTGCTTAAGTGAAGTAAAATTAGGACTTACCCCTGCGGTAATTAGCCCCTATGTAATTAAAGCAATTGGTGAGCGCGCTGCGCGCCGCTACTTTTTAACCGCCGAGGTGTTTGATGCCCACACAGCAAAACAACTTGGTTTGGTTCATCAGGTAACCGGCAATTTAGATTGTGCACTTGATAACATGCTGCAAACATTAATCGATAACGGCCCTGTAGCTGTAAAAGCCGCTAAATCATTAATAAATGATGTAGCAAATAAGCCAATTAACGATGAACTTATTGAGCTCACGGCCGAACGTATTGCAAAAATTCGTGTATCGGACGAAGGCCAAGAAGGGCTAAGTGCCTTTTTTGATAAACGCCCTCCCGCTTGGCAACTGTAGGATTAACTATGAACACACACACTTTAAAAAAGATATTAATTGCCAACCGTGGTGAAATTGCATGCCGTGTAATGCGAAGTGCAAAACAAATGGGCCTAACGACAGTTGCTGTTTATTCTGACGCCGACAAACATGCACAACATGTAAAAATGGCTGATGAGGCCTACCACATTGGCCCTGCACCAAGTAAAGACTCATACCTAGTCGCCGATAAAATTTTGCAAGTAGCTAAAAATGCAGGCGCTGACTGTATTCACCCAGGTTATGGATTTTTATCTGAAAACAGCGAATTTGCTAAAGCCTGTGAAGCAAACAACATTGCGTTTATTGGCCCACTTGCAAGCAGCATAGAGGCTATGGGCTCTAAAACCCGCGCTAAAGAAATAATGGCCGGTGCCAATGTGCCATTAGTGCCTGGGTATTATGGTGATAATCAAGACCCTGCTTTTTTACAATCTGAGGCTGAAAAAATTGGCTATCCCGTGCTTATTAAAGCGGCCTTTGGTGGCGGCGGTAAAGGCATGCGCGTTGTTGAGCAAGCTAACGATTTTATAACTGCACTTGAGGGCGCACAGCGTGAAGCAATAGCCGGTTTTGGTAACGACTTAGTACTGCTTGAGCGCTACGTTAACCAGCCTCGCCATGTTGAAGTACAGGTATTTGCCGATAACCACGGTAACTGTGTTTATTTAGGTGATCGGGATTGTTCCCTGCAGCGCCGTCATCAAAAAGTTATTGAAGAAGCGCCAGCGCCTGGTTTAAGCGATGAACTACGTAAAGAAATGGGTGAAGCCGCAGTACGCTGTGCCCTGGCAATAAATTACAGAGGTGCAGGAACCGTTGAGTTTTTGCTGTGCGGTGATGAGTTTTTCTTTATGGAAATGAACACGCGCCTGCAAGTAGAACACCCTGTGACAGAAATGGTAACTGGTGTAGATTTAGTTAATTGGCAAATTAATATTGCCGCTGGGCAAACGCTGCCATTAACACAAAGTGATATTCAATTACAGGGTCATAGTTTTGAAGCGCGTATTTATGCAGAAGATCCAAGTAACGACTTTATTCCCTGCTCGGGCACAATAGAAGCGTTAAGCACACCACTTAACAGTGAGTTTGTACGTATTGATACCGGTATTGCACAAGGCGATGAAATAAGCCCGTTTTACGACCCTATGATTGCAAAACTGATTGTGCATGATGATAACCGAGAGCAAGCATTATCGCGTTTACGCCATGCACTTGAGCAATTTCACTTAGCGGGTTTTAGCACTAACATTGGCTTTTTACATAACTTAGCAAGCCACCCTACGTTTGCTCAAGGTGCGCCAAGTACCCACTTTATTGCTGAGCAAGGTGATGCATTGGTGAGTATAGATAGTATCGCACTTGAAAAAGCACACGTAATTGCAGCCTTTACCTACCTTGAATCGCTTAGCGCTAAAAACGCAGCTGTTCAAAGTTCAAGCCCTTGGCAACAATTAAGTGGTTTTACGCTTAATGCACCGCAAAAAGTGGATGTTCCATTTACAGATTTACCTATAAACGCCGTTAAAACTAAAACGGGTTATGTCATTAACCATAATGAAAAACCGTTTGAGGTTACCGGTGAAATAATCCAAAACGTATGCAGCGTGTTTATTAATGGCGAAAAATTTACCGCCCACGTAAGCCACGTTGATAACAGTATTAGCGTGATGTTTGCTGCGCTGCAAATCAAGCTTGCTCTAAATACTAAACATTACATTAGCAGCCACGAAAATGACGCATTGCCACTTGCTGCGCCACTTAATGGCACAGTAGTTAAACATTTAGCTGATGTAGGTAGCACCATTACTAAAGGCGATGCGGTTGTTATTATTGAAGCCATGAAAATGGAATACACGCTGAGCGCTCCACACGATGGTATTTTACAAAGTTATTGTTTTGCCGAGGGCGAACTTGTAACCCATGGTGCCCTACTTGCAATTGTAGAAGATACCACGGCGCAGGAGGCATCGTAATGACCGCCTTTCCTAAAAAAGTGCGTATTGTAGAAATGGGTGTCCGCGATGGTCTGCAAAACGAAAAAGCGGTGTCTTCAAAAGATAAAATCACCTTAATTAATGCACTCAGTGATGCAGGCTTAAAAGATATAGAAGCAGGTGCATTTGTATCACCTAAATGGGTGCCACAAATGGCCGACTCAGCAGACGTGATAAAAGCGCTTGATTTACCCCACGTAAATTTAAGCGCCCTTACGCCTAATTTAAAAGGTGCCCAAGCTGCACTGGATGCAGGTGTTAAAGAATTTGCTATTTTTACTGCTGCAAGCGAATCGTTTTGCCAAAAAAACATAAACTGCAGCATTGATGAGAGTATTGAACGCTTTAGTGAAGTAATGGCGTTTGCAAAAGCCAATAACATACGCGTGCGTGGTTATGTAAGCTGCATTGCTGGTTGCCCATACGAAGGTGACATAGCGCCACAAAAAGTGCTAGAAGTAACACAAAAGCTACTTGCACTTGGCTGTTATGAGGTAAGCCTTGGCGATACCGTAGGAGTTGGTACCGCCAATAAAATTACCGAGGTGTTATCTTTATTATTACAACACATAGATAAGACTAAATTAGCGGTTCACTTTCATGATACTTATGGCCAAGCGCTCACAAATATTTACGCAGCACTGAGCTTAGGAATAGCAACGGTTGATGCCGCTGTTGCAGGCCTTGGCGGGTGCCCTTATGCAAAGGGTGCGTCAGGAAATGTTGCCACTGAAGATGTGGTTTACTTACTCAATGGGCTTGGCATAACGCACGGAATTGATTTACAAAGGTTAAGTAACGCAGGTTGGCAAATTACGCAAGCACTAGGTAAAGCCCCTGTAAGTAAAGTGGCAATTGCACTGCACAACACACAAAAATAATAGTTTGACTCGCCAAATGGCAGTTAACACAATGAGGAGAGTCTCATGGCCGGTTTTGATAAAGTGGTTTCTAGTTACGAAGCTGCAATGGCAGGTTTAAAAGATGGCGATACCATAATTGCTGGTGGTTTTGGTTTATGCGGTATTCCTGAGGGCTTAATTAAACAAATTAAGCACATGAAAACCAAAGAGCTAACGGTAGTTTCTAATAACTGCGGTGTAGATGACTTTGGGTTGGGTATTTTACTCAAAGACAAACAAATAAAAAAAGTTATTGCCTCATACGTTGGCGAAAACGCCCTATTCGAGCAACAACTTCTTAGCGGCGAAATAGATGTAGAGCTTACCCCACAAGGCACGCTTGCTGAAAAAATGCGTGCAGGCGGTGCGGGTATCCCGGCGTTTTATACCGCCACAGGTTACGGTACGCCTGTTGCTGAGGGTAAAGAGGTAAAAGAATTTAACGGTCGCCCTTATATTTTAGAAGAGTCTATAACGGGTGAGTTTGCCATTGTAAAAGCGTGGAAAGCCGACCGCTTTGGTAATTTAGTATTTAGACACACCGCTATGAACTTTAACCCTATGGCGGCAACAGCAGGTAAAATTACCGTTGCCGAAGTAGAGGAAATTGTAGAACCCGGTGAGCTTGAGCCAAGCCAAATTCATACCCCAGGTATTTTTGTAAATCGCGTTATTAAAGGTAACTTTGAAAAACGCATTGAACGTGTAACAACACGAGATTAAGCAGGAGCACAGTTATGGCATTATCACGTGAACAAGTTGCAATGCGCGTTGCACAAGAACTTAAAGATGGCTACTACGTTAATTTAGGCATAGGAATTCCGACACTCGTCGCAAACTATGTACCTGATGGTATTGAAGTTATGTTACAGTCAGAAAATGGGCTTTTAGGTATGGGTCCCTACCCAACAAAAGCCGAGCTAGACGCAGATATGATAAACGCGGGTAAAGAAACCGTGACAGCTGCAACAGGTGCAGCCATATTTAATAGTGCAGATAGTTTTGCCATGATACGGGGTGGTCATGTAGACTTAACCGTTCTGGGTGCATTTGAAGTAGACCAAAGCGGCAACATTGCCTCGTGGATGATCCCCAAAAAGCTGATTAAAGGCATGGGGGGCGCAATGGATTTAGTCGCTGGGGCAAAGAATATTATTGTTACTATGACCCATGCAAGTAAGCATGGTGATTCTAAATTGCTAGAAAACTGCTATTTACCGCTTACAGGCGTTAATTGCGTTAAAAAAATAGTAACAGATTTAGCCGTATTAGAAGTTAAAGACGGCGCATTTCATTTATTAGAACGTGCTCCTGGCGTATCAGTTGATGAAATAATTAGTAAAACAGCAGGTAAATTACTTGTTGACGGTGAAGTACCAGAAATGGTTTTTTAAATTATGTTACTAATCACATAAATTTGAATAGCTTTACCATGTACCGACCTCATTCCCAGTGCCAATGGCGCTGAGTTACCCAAAATCCCTCGCAAGAGGGATTTTTTTTGCCTATTACTGTCTTATTCATACATCTGTAGTAAATTTATATCTATAATAGCTTTATAAATAAAATGTAAGCGCTTAGATTAATTGCACTAATTTGTAGATAGTCTGCACCTTTTTTGTGAACTAGCGTCAATTTTATTTTTAACTAATTGATATTATTATATTAAATAGTTGGTTCGATTTTTGCCTTAGATAGGCGTCTTAATAAATTAAATAATACTGGAAAACATGCAAACTCCTATACGTGGCCTCCGCTCTTTTTGCTTTGCAGCAAGAAGTTTAAGTTTTAAGCATGCAGCCAATGAGCTGTACTTAACGCCGTCTGCGGTAAGCCATCAAATAAAACAACTTGAGGAACAACTTGGAATAGAGCTATTCCAACGTAAAACACGCTCTATTAGTTTAACTACAGCAGGAAAAAACTTTTTTGATGCTATATCTCCCATTATTAGCACCCTGGAGGGCACTATTAATGAGTTTAGTCAAATGCAACAAAATACTAATTTAACAATTACATTGCCTGAATTTTTTGCCAGCGAATTGCTTATGCCAAAGCTAAGTGAGTGGACGTCAGAGCATCCTAATATAAACTTGCAAATGGATACGCTAAAAACCCGTAAAGAGTTAACGCGTCATAGTGATTTATCGATTGTTTTGTCATCGAGTAAACCCACTGAAGGCTTAGCTACAGAGCTGTTTAATCTTGAGTACATACCTGCATGTAATGAAAAGCTTTTAAAGCAATGGAAAGACGATCATTGCCAAGCGCTTAATCAAGTACCGCTTATTCTACACAAAGCGCGCCCGTGGGCATGGCATCAGTGGGCTGAAAAAGCCGGGATTGATGACTTTTCGCCTACACAAATTATTCAGATAGACAGTATGTTTGGTGTAGCACGGGCAGCACAGCAAGGTATAGGCATTTCACTTATCCCATTACCAATTAGTCAAAGTTGGATTGATGAACAATGGTTATATAAACTTTTTGAGCGGCCCCTTACCACTAAAGATAAATATTACTTAGTTCAGCATGAAACTAACACACCCAATCCGGCACTAGATTTATTTGCAAAATGGGTTGTATCTACTTTTCGAAAAATTCAAAGTTAACTTATATAGGGCGACGAGCACCTAAAGCACGCAATACTACTTTTTAATTATTTAAAAATAGTTACTTAATCGCCGCCCTATTATTCCCCTTTGCGATCTTTTAGTTTTACTTATTAATAAACAAGCACTTAAAAACCAACCCTAGACTAAAGTCTATAACTTAATTTTTTTCACTTATTAGTTTTATTTTTATCGTTTGTCGAGTTTGTAGGTTTATTTTAAAGTTAATCCATCGCAAACAAGCAATGAAATATCTTTAGTTATTTAAAGTAATTTATTGTTTTGCACCAAATAAATGCAACCTTTTTAGAGGTGATAGCTCTAACTAGGTAATAAAAGAATCTTATATTGTGTGTGTAAGATGTTGTCAGTGTGAAAAAGCAGTTCAAGTTAGGTGGTGACTTAATTTGAACTGTTTTTTATTCCACCAACTCCACGCAGTAATAAAATTAGCTACGTTGTAGCAAACCGAATCTTATATTGTGTGTGTAAGATGTTGTCAGTGTGAAAAAGCAGTTCAAATTAGGTGGTGACTTAGTTTGAACTGTTTTTTATTCCACCAGCTCCACCCAGTAATCAAATTAGCTACTTTGTAGCAAACCTAATCTTATATTGTGTGTGTAAGATGTTGTCAGTGTGAAAAGCGGTTCATGTAAGGTGGTGACTTTATATGGGCCGTTTTTATTATCCCCCCTATTTATTCAATGATTATCTTATGCTTTAGCTTAAGTGCATTTATTTTTTGCTTATTGTTTTTTAAAAAAGCATTAAATTTTTCAACTAACTTAGGATAATTTATTGTAGATAATAAAAAGGCTTGTTCATCTACTGGTAAATGGTGCTGAAAATAAACCGGCACTGTGGTGTCAAAAAACGCGCCTAAGTTATATTCAAGTACATCATGAGATAT
This sequence comes from Pseudoalteromonas carrageenovora IAM 12662, assembly GCF_900239935.1. Classification (NCBI taxonomy): domain Bacteria; kingdom Pseudomonadati; phylum Pseudomonadota; class Gammaproteobacteria; order Alteromonadales; family Pseudoalteromonadaceae; genus Pseudoalteromonas; species Pseudoalteromonas carrageenovora. Next base: position 1,721,647 of record NZ_LT965928.1, on the reverse strand, counting down.
GTATATGCAGTCTATTCGCTCTTTGTATAGTAAGTAGATCATTTCGATTACGTTGTTGGTTTCAACTACTTTTAGTGATGGCTTGGTGGTGAGTTCATTTAATCCTTGCAAAGTAAAACCGCGCACCTTAGCAAGTGATTTACAGTCTTTGAGTGTAATGTTTTGTTTTAAACTTGCTATGCCTGTATGAGTAACTAAAGAGGGTTCAGAATAATTAATGGCTGTATTAAGCGTCTGTTTGTAACCCACTTGCCAATTAGGGTTATCAGGATATTTAAAGTCTACGTGGTGATGCTCTATAAACTCTTTATACAATCGTGGAATAGGTAGTGAATAAAACTCTAGTTTTATACCCTGCTTATCAGCAAACATTTCTAATAAATCACGGCTAAAACCATAGTAATCAAGTTTATTTGTACCGCTACCATCGTAGTAAGGAAGGTATTCTATATTTTCTACACCGACTACGTACTTCTCAATTGGCTGGGCTGCTACAAAGCTCGTAGTTATAGCTCCATAAATCAGCGCTATGTAGTTAAGCAATTTAATAATGATGTTCATCCTATTTTAAATTCTTAATTTAATTTATATATCATAGTCATGATTTGTTAAAGTTTTCCTATATAAATAGTAAAGCCCGATTAAATCGGGCTTTACTATTTATGTTTAGCTTTTATCACGTGGGATAAACTCAAGCACCGTTGCATTAATACAGTAACGGTCTGTGCCTCTTGGCCCTTCGCCTGGAAATAAATGCCCTAAATGAATACCTGTGCTTTTAGATTTAAGCTCAATGCGTGTCATACCCCAGCTACTATCATCGTGTTGAGTGACACTATTTTTAACAGGATTCTTGAATGAAAGCCAACCAGTGCCTGAGTTAAACCTATCGCGTGTATCAAATAGTGGCTCACCACTTAGCTTATCTACAAACGTGCCATCGGGTGTGTTTTTAAACTCTTTGTACTCTTTACAATAAGGTCTGTCTGTACGGGCATTAAAAGCAACCTTATAGGCATCACTATCGCCTAATTTAAATGCGCCTAATGCTTTATAAAACTCCTCTGGGCTTGCATAACCTTGACGACTGTATACTTCTTCACCATTTTCTAAAAAAAGTATGGTAGGCGTAGCCCACGTTGCCGATTTAATTTTTAAACCTTCAAGCTGATCTGCATGACGAAACGACATAGGCACTGTGCCTTTATAATCGTTAGCCACTGCTTTTTTAAACTTTTCACAGTATGGGCAGTACTCTCGTGAATCAAGAACAACAATTTGTTTGCCGGTTAAAAGCATGGCGTTATCAACTTTTTCAGTTGGTTTTTTATTAAAAACAACACCGGTAGAATGATCTGGGCAATAACCATTTGGGTTCTTTTCGAGATAATTTTGGTGATACTCTTCGGCTGATACAAACCCTTCAAGCGCTTTAATTTGAGTGGTTATGTTGCCATAACTAGCGGCAGTTAATAATTGCTGATACTGCGACTTAACTTGGTTTGCAATTTCGGCTTGTTTATCTGAAGTGGTTAAAATAACTGAGCGATACTGAGTACCGACATCGTTACCTTGGCGATTTATTTGCGTTGGATCGTGGCTTTCAAAGTAATTTTTAAGTAAATCCTCTGAGGAAATAATATTGCTGTTATACATAACTTGTACAACTTCAGCGTAATTATTTTCATCAAACCGGCGTGATTGATCAGTAATGTTATTATACGTTGCTTTAAAACCGCTTCCATCAGCATAACCCGACTCCGCATTAATCACGCCATTTAGCGCTTCGTAACGTTTTTCAGCTCCCCAAAAACACCCAGAGCCTAATACTATGGTTTCAACATGCGTTGTGGCTTCTAAATTACTGTGTTCTACTTTTTCCATCGATAAAGCAAAACTACCTGCGCTAAATATAATAGCTGCGCCCGATAAATATAATAAATGCTGGTGTTTCATAAAATGCCTCTTAAACATGTACGTGCTAAGTAAGACCTCCTTATCGTGTTTTTAATTTCATCTATACGTTTATAAGTAACCAGAGTTCAGGTTAGCTTGAAGAATTTATTTATGCCTATTCATTCATCGCAACACTATGAACTAATTAATTTATCTGTGTTAGCGTTAGAGCATGTTGTTTTAATCGGGTTATTTATGAGTCAAATCCCTTACATTTATGCATTAAGTAACAGCTCATTACTCTTTGATGCATCGCATTTAGAGCCAGATAACGTACTCTCCATCCAAAAGAAAATTTGGGCACTTACAGCACATTGTAAACAAAGCAGCGACTTTGCTGATGTAGTACCCGCGATGAACTCTCTTACCTTGTATTTAAAAAACGCTGAAAATTTAAATAAATGGCAAAAATCACTATTAGCAATTTGGGGCGACATTAAAAATGCGTCTTTTAAATCTCAGCATCATAAAATTAATACTGTTTATAACGGCAAAGATATAGCCTACGTTGCAAAATATAATAATTTAACCACTGAAGACGTTATTAGTATCCATAGTAAAACCCACTACCACGTTTTATTTTTAGGTTTTCAACCCGGATTTGCTTACTTACATGGACTTGATGAACGTTTGCAGACCCCTAGGCGCAGTGAGCCCCGCACAAAGGTACCAAAAGGGTCTGTTGCCATTGGTGCTGACAAAACAGCCATTTACCCAGCCGACACTCCTGGCGGTTGGCATATTATTGGACACACTAACACTTTATTATTTGATCATACTCTACAAACCCCATGCTTAATTAACCCAGGTGATACGCTTGAGTTTGTTCCGTGTAGTTTAAGCGAGGCTATTAAACATGATTAAAGTGATAAAACCGGGTGTTCAATTGAGCGTTCAAGATCTTGGTCGTACAGGTTATAGACACTTAGGGGTAAGTAAAACAGGCAGTTTAGATCCCTACTCACAAATTATTGCTAATCGTTTAATTAATAATAATGACAACGATGCAGTGCTTGAGATCACTGTTGGTTTATGCGAGTTGACGTTTTTATGCAGTACCGAAATAGCACTTCATGGTGCCGACTTACAAGCAAGCATTGATGGTGAACCAATTTACCCAGGCTGGAGTTATAACGTCAAAGCCAATCAAACTATGTGCTTTAATACAGGTCGCGCAGGCTTAAGAGCCTATTTAGCGGTTAAAGGTGGTATTAAAACACCGCTTATTATGGAGTCGCGCGCTACTGATTTAAATGCATGTTTTGGCGGGCTTAATGGCAATGCGCTTAGCGCAGGCGATATTTTACCTATAGACGAATACATTAATAATGACTTTAAACAAACAGGTGCGTTAACCCCTGCTAAACGGCAAATAATTAGGGTTCACTCAAGTCCACATAGCAACACCCTTGGTCAAGAAATTACAGATACTTTTGTAAATACACGCTTTAAGGTATCCCACAATAGTAACCGCATGGGAGTCAGGCTTGAAAACGCAGCCAACTCCCTTAAACATACTCACTCACTGCCATCAATAGGCGTTAGCCCAGGGAGCATACAATTACCCCCAAACGGTGAACCTATTGTATTACTAAATGATGCTCAAACTACTGGTGGCTATCCTCTACTTGGGACGGTAATAGAAGCTGATCTTCATCAGTTCGCACAATTTAGACCGGGCGATTCAGTAAAGTTTGAATACGTCACGATTGAAGATGCAGCTAAAGCGCAGCGCAAATTAAATGGCCATTTAGAACAGTTAAAAATTGCACTTAAATATAAAAGGTAACCTGTCATAAAAGTGCCTCATGTTGTGTTTTGTAAAAAAATATGTTTGAAATTAAATAACCAAGGCACTTTTAATTAAAAGTCACGGCGTAAGCCTTCCCCATAAAGTAGTATTTGGAATGTATAGCAAATGCTAGAACCCATAAATGGCTCATTGTAAGTATGCTTTGATATTATTAATGCTACACATTTTAGATTTAAATTTAATGGATACTTTGCATTTGTCTTCTATACATCACGCACCATCATGATGCTAAAATTATATGTAAATGTAGCTTATAAACACGCTCAAGCTCACGATAGCTCAAGCATTGAACAGCAATAATGGTGTAAAAACAATCATTGCAACCACATTTTAACCTTTTTGGTGCACTCAACTTTCCCTTGGTGCATAAATTATTCTTAATTAATTGTAAAAGCAGTGTGACTTGAGTAATTATTTCTGATAAAACAAGGTTTCGCAGCATCGCAAAGTTGCCTTGCTGCACACATAATAGGAATGAGGAGTTACTATGTGTTCAATTTTTGGTGTATTAGATATTAAATCTAACGCCGCTCAGTTGCGTACCCAAGCAATTGAAATGTCTAAGCTGCTTAGGCACCGTGGTCCTGATTGGTCTGGTGTTTATTCATCTGAAAAAGCGATTTTAGTGCATGAGCGCCTAGCCATTGTTGGCGTATCAAGCGGCGCACAGCCTTTATACAACCCTGAAAAAACAAATATTTTAGCGGTTAATGGCGAAATTTATAACCACAAAGAACTGGCAGCAGAGCTAAATGTTGATTTCGAATTTCAGACTCAGTCAGACTGTGAAGTTATTTTAGCGTTATACAAACAAAAAGGTCCTGAGTTTTTAGATGACCTAAATGGTATTTTTGCATTTTGTTTATACGATGAAGAAAACGATGCTTACCTAATTGGTCGCGATCACATTGGTATTATTCCACTTTACACTGGCCACGATGAGCACGGTAACTTTTATGTTGCCTCTGAGCTTAAAGCGCTTTCACCAATATGTAAGCACATTGAAGAGTTCCCTCCGGGTCATTACCTTTATAGTAAAGATGGAGAGCTTAAGCCTTATTACAAACGTGACTGGGAAACTTTCGACGCAGTTAAAGATAACAGCGCAGAAGCTCAAGACGTTAAAGAAGCATTAGAAGCTGCAGTTAAGCGCCAGCTAATGTGTGATGTGCCTTACGGTGTGCTACTTTCTGGTGGTTTAGACTCATCTGTTATTTCGGCTATTACACAACGATTTGCAGCTAAACGTATTGAAGATAATGATGAAAGCGATGCATGGTGGCCTAAGCTTCACTCATTCTCTGTTGGTCTTGAAGGTTCACCTGATTTAGCGGCTGCACAAAAAGTGGCTGATATGATCGGTACTGTTCACCACCCTATCATTTTTACTATTCAAGAAGGTATTGACGCACTACGTGAAGTTATTTACCACATTGAAACGTACGATGTAACCACTATTCGCGCATCAACCCCTATGTATTTAATGGCTCGTCAAATTAAAGCAATGGGTATTAAAATGGTGCTTTCGGGCGAAGGTGCAGATGAACTATTTGGTGGGTACTTATACTTCCATAAAGCGCCAAACGCACAAGAGTTTCATGAAGAGTTAAACCGTAAAGTGTCTAAACTGCATATGTTTGACTGTTTACGTGCTAATAAATCAATGGCGGCTTGGGGCGTTGAGGCACGTGTACCGTTCCTTGATAAAGAATTTGTTGATGTTGCAATGCGCATTAACCCTGAAGCAAAAATGTGTAAAGATGGCAAAATTGAAAAACACATTTTGCGTGCAGGCTTTGACGGCTACCTACCAGAGGAAGTGTTATGGCGTCAAAAAGAGCAGTTTTCAGATGGCGTTGGCTACAGCTGGATTGATACATTAAAAGAGTTTGTAAACGAGCAAGTAAGCGATCAAGAACTTGCTAACGCTAAGTTTAAATACCCTATTAATACACCAGACTCTAAAGAAGCATACTACTACCGTACAATTTTTGAAGAGCATTTCCCAGGTGATGCATCAGCTAAGTGTGTACCACATGGTAAGTCAGTGGCGTGCTCTACCCCTGAAGCACTTGCTTGGGATGCATCATTTCAAAATAATGCAGATCCTTCTGGCCGTGCTGCGGGCGTTCATAACGACGCATATGCAAGCAAAGGCTAAACGCTCTTGTTTAACGCAGCATAGGCCTTTTTGGCTCATGCTGCGCTTTATTAAACATACCTTTACCGAATCTGTTTTTTATAGCCATAAACTTAACTTATTAGGCTCAAGTACCTTAATAGTTATTTATAAAAATGGGCTTACCTCTAAAATGATGCAGCATATAGCATCAAAGTCTAAGCACCCTGCTACCGTATTTTTAAATCTTAATGAAATATCCAAACCCAGATGTAAAATTCGTTGGTTTAATCAAAAAAACGAAATTAAACGCTGCGGACATGGGTCGTTAGCGGCCGCTAAATGCTTAATAAATCATTTTAATTACTGCCCTAAAGTATTTGTGTCATCCTCTGATGAGCTATTTAATATAAATATTAAAAGGCAAAAAGCACACCTCAAATTACAAACACTTAGCTTTTATAAAACAAACTATACAAAAGATCTAACTACTTTATTTTCCCTCCCTATTAAAGCGACATACAGTAGTGCAAATAAAAATGGTTATACAGTTTTGCTATTTGATTCAAAAGAAGATTTAGAAAACTTACAGGTTGATTTTAACGGCTTAGCTAAAGCTCATAACAATGCAGTTATTGCGCTGAGCATGTTAAGTTTTAACAACGAGAAAGCAGTGGCGCATTTTAGGTACTTTGCACCGCAATTTGGCGTAAATGAAGATGCAGCCACAGGCTCTGCGGTATCGGTTGTTGCGCCAATCATATTTAGACTAACCGGTTTAAATAAAGTTAAGTTAGAGCAAAAATCAAGTAATGGTGCGTTGTTACAGTTTATATATAACAACGCTCATGTTGAAGTGAGTTAAATAAGCTTATTGCGGTCGTAATAAGCAAAGTGCAAAGTAGTTGCTATCATCCTGCCATGTTCGCTCTAAGTTTAAGTTAGCTTGCCCTGCAAGTTGTTTAAACGACTCAAGAGTATACTTATGTGAATTTTCAGTATGAATACTTTCACCTTTAATAAAGTCTACTCGTTGGTTATTTATCACCACACTTTGGTCGCACTTACTCACCAAGTGCATTTCTATGCGGCTATGCTGTTCGTTAAAGCGCGATTCGTGACTAAAGTTATCTAAATCAAAAGTACCATTAAGCTCGTTATTAATTCTTTGTAGTAGGTTTTTATTAAATGCTGCGGTAATACCCGCTTTATCGTTATAGGCATCAAGTAATACTTGGCGCTCTTTTACTAAATCAATGCCAATTAATACATAACCATTAACACCACATAAGCGGTGAAAGTTATTCATAATTTCGATCGCTTTTACTGGTGCAAAGTTACCAAGTGTCGAGCCTGGGAAATAAACTAAGTTTGTTTGGCTATCTAGGGATGTATCTTTGGTTAGCTGCTTTACCATTTGACTATGAGTAAAGTCGCCGAGTAGTGGCGAAATAGATAACTCAGGAAATAACGGCGATAAATGCGCTAGGGAGTAGTTGAGCATTTCTGATGATATTTCAAAAGGAACAAACGTATTAACATTGCTCATATGAGCAAGTAAATACGCAACCTTTTTACCCGAGCCACAACCAGGTTCTATTATTGATAGATTTTCAGGAAGCATATTTGCAATTGCTTTTGAGTAATCCTCTAAAATAGCCAGTTCTGTACGTGTAACGTAATATTCTTTTAGTGACGTTATTTGCTCAAATAATGCAGCGCCTTTGTCATCATAAAAATACTTACATGGAAGTGTTTTTTGTTGCTGTGCGAGCCCGCTGAGTACATCGGTTAAAAACTCAGTGTCGGTTATGTTGCACTGTTTTATTGCTGTTAGTTGGCTCATTGTATGTCCTTTGCTAGTCTAATTCCGCTGCACATCCACGCTTGGTGTGGGTAATAAAAGTTTCTATAGGTTTGTCGCAAATGGTTTTTTGGTGTAAGTACACACCCGCCACGTAACACCATTTGATTGTTCATAAATTTACCATTGTATTCGCCAGCTACTCCTTCAATTGGTTTAAAGCCGGGGTAAGGTAAATATGCGCTATTCGTCCACTGCCAACATGCATCATTTAATTGCTCTATGTTTGCTTCACCTTTTGCTTGCGCCGGCATTAAGTAGACATCAACCTTTTTATACACCTCACTATTTTGAGCTGCATACTCCCATTCAAATTCAGTTGGCAAACGCGCTTTTGCAAAATGAGCATAAGCACTGGCCTCAAAATAATTAACATGGCAAATGGGGGCGTCTAAATTTAGTGGCTGTAGCCCATAATGTGTAAATTCGTACCACTGTTCATTAATGCATTGCCAATATAGCGGTTGCGTTAACTGATTTGCTTGAATGTTTGCCCAGCCATCACTCAACCAATAATCGGCGGTGTTATACCCACCTGCATTAATAAACTCTAAATATTCGCCATTAGTAACTAATCTGTTTGCAAAGCTAAATGGATGAATGAGTACTTGGTGCTTTGGCTGCTCGTTATCGTATGCAAATTCGGCTTCTGCATTAGTACCGATATTTATAATTGCTTGGTCAAACTCTATAAACTCAATAGCTTTAACGTTATCTTGTATGTCTGTTTGGTGCTGTGATTCAGAAAGGTACTTTGGATATAAAGGATTGACAGAAAAATTATATTTTATATCCATGAGCATTAGTTCTTGATGTTGCTGCTCATGATTTAAGCCCAGTTCAATAATGTTTTTAATATGATCATCAAATGAGGTGTTTAGTAACTCAGTTACATGCTTATCCACGTAGGCTCTGTAAGCTATTACTTCTTCAAGCGTTGGCCTTGATAAACTTGCGCGGTTTGCACGCTTAAATTGCTCTCCTATGCCGTTATAGTAAGAGTTAAATAACATTTTAAAATGTGGATTAAATACACCGTACTGCTCATCATAGACACTTAATAAAAACGTTTCAAAAAACCATGTTGTATGTGCCAAATGCCATTTAATGGGGCTTGCATCTGCCATCGCTTGTAGCTGGCAGTCTTCAGCACTGAGGGAAGCAATAATATTTAAACTTTCGCTTCTTATATTTATAAAGCGGTTAACCAACTCATTGTTGTGGGAGGTGCTTGCAGCGCTCTGACTCATAATAGTATTAATCCTTTGCCTATTTACTTAAAATATAGCCTAGACCTTGAGTAGTGTTAAATCATATTCATATTACAACTTGATTAAAGTAAAACATCAGCCTATAAAATAATAACAACTCTCATTAGTAAGTATTAAACAATAAAAAATAATATGATCTTTTTTATTTTATTAAGTACCATAATGCTTTTAATACCAAACTATTTTTTAACGCTCACTGAACTTATCAATTTTAGATTAAACATTACTAAATCATAATTTTGGCTATATAAACAGCGTTTTAAATACAAATTCATTTACATTTAATATTTAACTCATACACTAGTAGCTGTATGATCACTCTTCAAATTAGTTAGTCTTCAAATAATCACAGTATTACTTTTTACTTAATATTTAAAGGCTAATGTAATTCGATATAACGCCGATTTATTTTGGCTTGTTAGGACAACAATAGAGGTATTGCATGAAGGAAAATCATGACAAATATAGTATCGACAATACGGATTACACCGTAGGTCAGGATAATGTACAAAAATGGGGCTTTGATATACACAACCCTGTTTTTGGTATTAGTGCAGGCCTGATTGTCATTTTTTTAATCGCCATTTTGGTTACTGAGCCGCAAACTGCAAAAGCCGCACTTGACGGTGTTAAGCTCGATATTATTAATAATTTTGATGCTTTATTTATGTGGGCAGCAAACTTTTTTGTATTATTTTGCTTAGCATTAATTGTATCTCCTTACGGTAACATTCGCTTAGGTGGAGATGATGCTAAACCATCACATTCTCGTATCTCTTGGCTTGCCATGTTATTTGCTGCTGGTATGGGTATTGGCCTTATGTTTTGGGGCGTAGCAGAACCTGTAGCCTATTTTACTGGCTGGTATGAAACACCACTTAACGTAACAGCAAATACACCTGAAGCTGCAAAACTTGCCATGGGTGCAACTATGTTCCATTGGGGATTACACCCATGGGCAATTTACGCAGTTGTTGCGCTCTCTTTGGCATTCTTTACCTACAATAAAGGGTTACCCCTTTCAATTCGTTCTATTTTTTACCCAATATTGGGCGACAAAGCTTGGGGCTGGCCTGGTCATATAATTGATATTTTAGCCGTGCTTGCGACTTTGTTTGGCCTTGCTACATCGTTAGGTTTAGGTGCTCAGCAAGCATCTGCTGGTATTAACCACGTATTTGGAACAGATGGCGGTGTTGGCTCTCAAATATTAGTTATAGTGGGGGTAACACTACTGGCTATTATTTCAGTTGTGCGCGGTATTGATGGCGGCGTAAAACTTTTAAGTAACATTAACATGTTAATTGCTTTTGCATTATTAGTGTTTGTTTGCTTAGTGGGTTTTGCTGTTGCTATGGGTAATGTACCTAATACTATTATGGGTTATGTTGAAAATATAATTCCTCTTAGTAATCCTCATGGTCGTGAAGACGAAACATGGATGCATGGCTGGACTGTATTTTATTGGGCTTGGTGGATTTCGTGGTCACCGTTTGTAGGTATGTTTATAGCACGCGTATCACGTGGTCGAACTATTCGAGAGTTCTTAATTGCGGTATTACTAATCCCTACGCTAGTTACTATTTTATGGATGTCGATTTACGGCGGTATTGCAATTGATCAAGTGGTTAAAGGTGTTGGTAGCTTAGGCACAAACGGTTTAACCGATGTACCGTTAGCCATGTTCCAAATGCTTGATGAACTACCTATGGCTAATATTTTATCGTTTATTGCTATTGTGTTAGTGTTAGTATTTTTTATTACTTCGTCTGACTCAGGCTCGCTTGTAATAGACTCTATTACAGCAGGCGGTAAAATTGATGCACCCGTGCCACAGCGTATCTTTTGGGCATCGGTAGAAGGCGCTATTGCAGCAGCTCTACTTTGGATTGGTGGTACAGAGGCTATTCAAGCGCTTCAAGCAGGTGCAGTATCAACTGGCTTACCATTCACCATTGTATTATTACTTATGTGTGTAAGCTTATTATTAGGTTTACGTACTGAGCCACGCTCAGCTAAGTAAATAAGTAATATATTTTAAACACTAAAACGCCGCATTATTGCGGCGTTTTTTATGTTTACAGTTAAGCCCTAATGGCTCTTGTGAACAATGTAATCACATTATGTAGACTCTTCCCTTCAGGGCAGCAAGACCTACTAATACCATCACTCAAGGCTGCTGTTAGCTTAAAATCTCACTCAGTGTTGTATCGCTTCTGTAATGATATTGAATTTGCGCCATTAACAGCTCTGCCGTTGCTAATGCGTCAATTAACGCATTGTGATTATGATAAGCAGGCAGTGAATAGCGTTTTCGACAATCATTTAACCTTACTGAGCCTAACTTACTTTTAAATAACCGCCCTAGTAACCCTTGTCGTGCATGTAGCGCTTTTCGTTCTATTTCCATTGTATCTACTAATGCAAACTCAATTCCTTCGCTTATACGAGCTAATAAAGCATTATTTAAAAAGTGACGTTCAATGGCGGCATAATGCACAACAACAATTTTACCACTTAACGCATTTAATAAAGGCCCTAAAATAGAGGCTAAGTCAGGAGCTTCATCTACTTCTGAGTGGGTAATACCATGAATAACTATGGATTCTTCACTTAAGCTCTTTCGGGGTTGTACAACCCAGTATTTACTTTGCTTGCAAAACACTCGCTCTAAACTAAACGGTACTAAACCAACACTCACAATATCGTCCACTTCGCTATTTAGACCAGTCGTCTCAAAATCTAAAGCCACAAAAGGAACATCTTTTAGAGGGGTTTTAATATCACTGAATGCATGAGTATAAAAATGCCTTAAAAAAATATTTCTAGTTTTAGAGGCATTTTGCTGATATTTTTTTTCCCAATTAGCTTTGTTATACGAGCGGTTACTCATCAGTGTTTTACACCTACATTTGCAGAGTAACTAAATTTTAAATAGCTTTGTGCTTTTTCAAGTATTGCAAACGCCTCTTTTAAATTACGCTGCTCAAACGGTGACAATAAATGCGGGTCTAGGTCATTATCTGGCTCTTCACCTTGCTCTATTTGCCAAGCCTGGTGACGTATCCGCATCATGGCGATGTATTCCAGTGAATCTCGTAAATCTTGTGCCTTACCTTCTGGAAGTAACTTGGCCTCTATAATATCCTCTAAGCGCTCAAACGAGTTTTGCTTACGAGAGCCAATGGCTAAAGCATGTACTCTTATTACATCTGACAGAGGTGCTGTTCCTCTACGCTTTAGGTTCATTGAGCGCTTGTGCTGGCCATTATGCTCAAGGACAAACCCTTTAAAAAAGCCCAGAGGTGGTGTTCTATTACGTGCGTTTGAAGCCATGTTTGCTAAAAACACTCTATTAGTTTTACTTTGCTTAGCAATAAATTTTTTAAGCTCTTCCGCCCACTTGGTTTTGCCCCATACACCATCTAAATCAAAAAATATTGAGCTATTTAATAACGCTTGCGGCTTAGGCTGCTCAATCCATTGTGTAAATTGATCAAACCACTGCGAGCGTGTTTTACGCCACTTTTTAAATGACGCCATAATTTCGCCATCACAATAGGTATAGCCACATTGCGCTAAGCCATCGCATACAAAATCAGAAATATTTTGAAAGTAATCGTTGTGCTTATCGTCATCGTAACTGTCATCTAAAATAAGCGCGTTATCTTGATCGGTTACAATTAGCTGCTCATCGCGTGCCATTGAGCCAAGGGCTATAAAACAATACGGAACAGGTGGCGGGCCAAACTTTTCTTCAGCTAAGACCAATAAACGTTGCTTAAATGTACGCCCTATTACGGCCATTGCAGTGCCGACCATATGCGAATTTGCATCTTCGTTTACCATACGTACAAAAACATTGGGTAATTGGCGCGCATAGTGTGCTAAATCTTCGATTGTTTGTTGCGCTAATATTCCGCGTACTAACAATAAGCTACTTTGTGACTCATAGCGTAAAATATCAGAAAGAGAAATAACCCCAATTGGGCGGCGTTTTTGAACTACAGGTAAATGGTGTAAGTTGTCGCGAAGCATAGCTAGTACCGCTTCAAACACATACGCGTTTGCATCTAACAATACCAAATTAGTTGACATAATTTGCTCAGCTTTTACGTTAAGCGCTAAGCCCTCTGCAACCACTTTAGTTCTGAGATCTCTGTCGGTAATAATACCTGCGATTTGGGCGTCATCTTCTTCTGGGTCATCACTAATTGGCTTATTAACATCGGTAACTAAAACTGACGAGACAGCTTCTTCAGTCATAATTTTAGCTACATCTTGTACTGTGGTTTGCGTATCAACAGTCACAACATCACGATGAATCAAGGATTTTACTTTTGCAGTGGTTAAGTCATTCCCGTCTGCCTGCTCAACAATTGCTTGGCGAAGGCGTACATTGCCATCTTCTTCAAAGTAATCTGCAAACGAATCAAATTCATCACAATAGCGATTAAATATGTCAACGTTAATACAATAAACAAGCGTATCTTCTAGTGCTTTAGCAGGAAAGCGGACTTTGCGATTCATAAGTAGGCCCATTTGACCAAATATTCCGCCAACTTCTAAACGATTATAGAGTTCGTTGTTACGACGATATATTTCGACAGAGCCACTTCTAATAACAAATAAATCTGCTATGTCTTGGCCAAGCGTTAAAATGTCGGTTTGTGATCGGTAATAAGCTACTTCAACTTGTTGAGCAAGCTCGTTTAGAGCCTTAGTTGGTAAATCATCAAATGGTGGGTGCTGCGCTAAAAACTGCGCTATTTCAACTTGTTCAGCTTGCATTGGGGATTCCTTGTGAGCACACAATAAGGCATGTATATGCTTAAGTGGCTATCTTAACAAACAAATATAGCCAAGCAAGATTTAACTAATAGCCACAACTCTTTAAAATTAAAAGTGTAGTGGCTATAATTATAATTGCACTTTAAGTTAGCTTTTCAAGTTCTTGTTCAAGCTCTTTAGATTCATCGCCTCGAGGGGTTGTAAACCGTGCTAAGCCTAAATAAATAACAGGCGTAAGGTAAAGCGTAAACAAAACAGCCAGTGCGAGGCCGCCAAATACCACCCAACCGATGGCATTACGTGCTTCAGCACCTGCCCCTGTAGACATAATTAATGGTAACGCACCTAACAAGGTTGATATAAGAGTCATGGTAATTGGTCTTAAACGTACTAATGCGGCTTGTTCTACTGCATTTCTTACTGATAACCCTTGGTCGCGTAATTGATCGGCAAACTCAACCAGTAAAATGGCGTTTTTAGCAATTAAACCTATCAGCATAACTAAGCCGATTTGAGAATATATGTTTAACGATGTTCCCGTTAAATAAAGCGCTAAAATTGCAGAAGTAATCCCAAATGGTACGGTTATCATAACTACAATCGCGCTGTTTACATTTTCAAACTGAGCAGCCAACACTAAAAATACAATTAAAAAAGCCAGTACATAAGTTACAAGTACTTCGCTAGATGTTTCCTCATAAGTCAGTGCTTCACCTTTAAACGCAAGTGCAATACCTGGCGCTAGCGATTGCTCAGACACTAACTTAATTTGTTCAACCAACGATGCAATAGTTAATCCTTCTGGCAATTCCATACTTAGCTCTATAGAGCGGCGCTGCGCATGTCGCTCTAGTTCAGCTGCTACGCCTTCTTCAGAAATATAAGCCACACTACTCAAAGGCACTAAGCTGTTATTACCTGCCCTTATGTATAAATTAGCCAAATCGCTCGGATCGTTTATTGTTTGATTCTGTGCTTGCAACATTATGGGAACAGATTGATCACCTATGTTTAAATCTTCAATATCATCGCCATTAATGGCCGCTCTTAGTGTAATAGCAATGTCGCTGAGCGCAACGCCAAGCTCTTGTGCGCGTCGTCTGTCTATATTTACTCTAAGCTGTGGTTGTGAAGGCTGATAAGAAATACGCACAGGTGCAACTTCGGGTACTGCTTTTTCAAGTGCTGCAGAGAACTGCTGAGCGACTTTGAATATTTGCAAGTAATCTTGCCCTAGTAAAGCAATCTCCACACCACCTCCTTGGCCACGTAAATTTAAACTATTGGCACCGCCTGGAAATGCAGGAGCACCGGGAATATTACCCAAGGGCTCACGAATTTTGTTGATTATTTCTTGTTGGCTAAAGTGCCTTTCATCCCAGTGTTTCAGTGGCACAGTAATAAATACGATATTTGGATCCCACTGGCCAACTACGGTGTAAATTGATTCTATTTCGCCACTATCAATAAAGGGTAATAAAATATCTTCCATTTTTATGGCTTGTCTATCCATAAAATTAAGCCCTACACCATCAGGTCCGCGTGCAAATATACGTATTTTTCCGCGATCTTCACTTGGCAATAATTCACTGTCTAAACTCGTATATAAAGCGCCAGAGCCACCTGCAACTAATAAACAAGCAATAAACGTAAGCCATGCATGATCAAGCACCCTATGAATTGATTTTGTATAAATACCACCAAGCCAGTGGCCTAGCTTTGCAAATGGATGAAAACCACCCTGCTTTAGCTTTAATTTAGAGGTAAGTGCAGGGACTAAAGATAGCGCTACAAAACTTGATATAATAACCGCACCTGCAAGTACACCACCAAACTCTCTAAATAATCGCCCTGCAGTTGAAGGTAAAAAGGCGATAGGTATAAATACAGCAGCCAACACGGCTGTAGTTGCCACTACTGCAAAAAACACTTCTCGTGTGCCTATTACCGCAGCTGCACGCCTACCTAGCCCTAAGCCTCGTTGTCGCTGAATGTTTTCGCTTACTACAATGGCGTCATCAACAATTAAACCAGTAGCAAGTACAAGGGCGAGTAACGTTAAAATATTAATCGAAAATCCAAGTGCCCATATGAGTGCGAGCGAGCCAATTAAGGCAACGGGAATTGCAAATGCCGGTACGAGTGTGGCCCGCCAAGAGCCGATAAAAACCCATAGTGTTATCACTACTAATAGTACAGTAAGCAATAAAGAGTAAATGACCTCATCAACTGAGCTTCTTATAAACTGTGCATCATCAGAAGTAAGGGTGAACTCCATTTCAGGAAAACGTGTTTGCATACTGTTGATGAGCTTTAGCACTTCGTCAGATATCTCTATTGTATTTGATTGTGCTTGGCGAATTATTTCCATGCCTATAACAGGTTTACCATTAAGTCTTACCATAGAGCGCGGATCGGCAGGCCCAAAGTAAACAGCTGCAATATCGCTAATACGGGTATCGCCTTGAATTATTATGTCGCCCACTTGTTCAGGGGTTATCGACGTAGCATCAGCTCGCACGATAATTTGCTGATCGTTTGCCTTTAAGCTCCCTGCTGGTACATCAAATGGCGCTTGGCTAAGTACTTGTGCTACATCTGGGATAGTTAAATTAAAGCTGCTCAGTTTAAGCGGGTCGATTCGTACTCTTAATACTCGCTCTCTATCACCGTTTAAACGTACATCAGCAACCCCTGGAATAGTTAAAAATTGTGGGGCTAAGTCAACATCAACTCTCTCAGTTAGTGCTTCAAGCGATAAACTACCACTGGAGACCGTTAATGAGACAACGGCTTCTGCATCATTATCGGCTTTAATAATTGATACTCGCTCAACTTCTTCAGGGAGATCGCGTTGAACGCGCGCTACCGATTCTCGCGTTTCATTGGCGGCATCGTCTAAATTAATACCTGGTCTAAACTCAACGACAATACGCGAGTTTCCTTCTTCACTTTGCGCTCGTATGGATTTAACACCACTTACGCGAGCTACCGCACCTTCTAATTTACTGGTTACTTCAGTGTCTACTGTTTCTGGGGAGCCACCTGGAAATGGAGCGGAAACAGTAATACGCGGCCTATCTACATCAGGAAGCTCTCTAACCTCAACCCCTGCAATAGCTGCAATGCCGGCAATAATAATAAGTAAGTTAAGTACCACAATGAGGACTGGGCGGCGAATCGCCATTGATGGTAAGTCTTGCATCATAGGTTGCTGTTTCATACCTACTCCTGCGTATCTGCTGCATTGAAGCTTAGCGCTTGCTGAGTACGCAAGCGCTGTACGCCTTCAATAACTAAAATATCATCTTTATTTAAAGGCCCAGATACTAATAAACGCCCTGAAAGACGCTGCTCTATTTTTACTTCAACGCGTGTGGCTTTGTTATCAACACTTGTCCACACATACGGCCCCGTTGCTCCCCACAGTAATGCAGCTTCTGGTATTGCGGCATAATTATCACCTAACACTTCAATATGAACTCTAAAACTCATACCCGGTAAAAACTGCTGGTTGGCGTTGTTTAGCTTTGCTTTTACACGCAGGGTACGTGTTTGGGGATCGATTCTTGAATCTATGTAAGCAATTTCAGCCTTAATTGGCTTTTCTGACTGCCACGGAAATACTGTTATATTGCTCTTATTACGAAGCATAGATATAGCTGACTCTGGCGCATTAAAATTAATGTACAAATCACTGGTATCATCAATACTCGCTATTTCAGTTAGCTCAGAGATTCTATCGCCAACTTCTACATCAGTGAGGCCCATAATACCGTTTAAAGGGGCAATAACTTTTCTATCCTCAAGCTCTGTTTGTGCTTGAGTTAAAGTAACTTTTGCAAGTTCAACAACCGTTTTAGCATCATCTACATCACTTTTTGGCACAGCCCCCCTTGGCTTGGCTTTGCTGTAATCGCTCTAGTATTCGTTGCGTATCAGCAAGTTTAATTTTAGCTTCATCAAGTGCGGCTTTTTGTCTACGTGAATCAAGTTCGAGTAAGGTCTGGCCTTTTTTCACTTTATCGCCTGGTTTAAAATGTACAGCGGTTACCCTATCACCCACCGCTGGGTATAACATAACTGAATGAATAGCCTCAGTATTACCAACAGCTTGAACTTGTTGCTTAGCACGCTCGAATGTTAGTTTTTGTACCACTACATTTGCACTTATTGCTGGTAAAGTAACAAATACTAAAGCACTAAACATGCTGGTTAATAAAATTCGCGATTTCAAAGTAACACCCTAATTAATTATTATTTACATTACCGTACGAAGTTTAACAGCTGTTTGATCAATAACTAGGTTAGAGCGATAAATTGGCAGAACAATGAGATGAAATAGCGTTTGTAATACCAATTTAAGCATAATCTAAACCAGCGTACTTATGTGGTAGCTAAAACAAAAAAGCCCAGCAAAAGCTGGGCTAATAAAATGTAATATATAAATATTATTTACCGCGCTGAGCATCCTTTTGCGCTTTTTTAGCTTCTTTACGTTGCTGTAAAACAGCTTGGGCTTCATTACCAATGTGCCCTTCGCCACGCGCTTTAGCAAGCTCAATTTGCTTTTGACGTTCAGCAAAACGAGCGCGTTGCCCATCAGTCACATCATCAATACAATGGTGACACGATACACCTTCCATGTACTCTGGTTTTTGCTTTTCTTCTTCAGTGATTGGCATACGACACGCATGACACTGATCGTATGAGCCTTTTTGTAAATCATGATTTACCGCTACACGGTTATCAAATACAAAACACTCGCCTTCCCACATGGTTTCTTCTTTTGGTACTTCTTCTAGGTATTTTAAAATACCACCTTCTAAGTGATAAACCTCGTCAAAACCTTGCTCTTTCATGTAGGCAGTTGATTTTTCACAGCGAATACCGCCGGTACAAAACATAGCCACTTTTTTGTGTTTTTCAGGGTCTAAGTTTTCTTTAGCCCACTGCGGGAACTCGCGGAAAGTTTTAGTGTTAGGGTCGACTGCATTTTGAAAAGTTCCGATTTCTATTTCGTAATCGTTACGTGTATCAATAAGAATAACTTCAGGGTCAGATATAAGTGCGTTCCATTCATTAGGCTTAACATAGCTACCTACCACTTTAAGTGGGTCAACACCTTCAACACCCATGGTAACGATTTCGTTTTTAAGCTTTACTTTTGTACGGTAAAACGGACATTCGTCATCGTATGACTCTTTAGTAACTATATTTTTAAGGTTATCTTGGGTGTCTAACCACGCGAGTAAGTTATCTATACCTTCGCGTTTTGCCGATACAGTACCGTTAATACCTTCAGCTGCAAGTAATAAAGTACCACGTACTTCGTTTGCTTCCATTACTTCTAAAAGTGGTTTACGTAGCGCTTCAAAATTGGGTAAGCCTACAAACTTGTACATTGCACATACTACAAAGTGCTCGTTTGTTACATTATCTTTATGAACAGCAGTCATTTTTGTTTCCTATTTTGCTTTGATAGCCTTAAGTGGCGTTTACCGAATCGTAAATCCGGCGCATATGGGGCGCGTATTTTACGCTTTTTATAATTAATTGCAAAAAATAGCGCTATAGATTGGTTTTTACTGTCGGCATAACCCTTGTGTAAGCTATAATGCGGCCATTAATTTAAGTTGCACATTGGAGAACACGACTTTGCACTTTACTGATCTTGGGATTGATACTCGCCTTGAAACACAATTAGCACATCAAGGGATCGCCCAGCCCACAGATATTCAAGCACATGCAGTGCCTACCGCACTTGCAGGGCATGACATTTTCGCTCAGTCTAAAACTGGGTCGGGCAAAACATTAGCGTTTTTGTTACCTGCTGTTCAGCGAGTAATGAAACAAAAAGCGCTCAGTAAACGCGATCCTCGTGTACTTATCGTTGCGCCAACCCGTGAACTTGCAACGCAAGTATTTACTCAATTGCGCTTATTAATTGCAGGCGCAAATATCAAAGCTGTAAAAATATTAGGCGGTGAAAACTTTAACGATCAAATTAAAGCACTGCGTAACGACCCGCACTTTGTTGTTGCAACACCTGGGCGTTTGGCCGATCACATCACAAAGCGCTCATTACAATTAAGTGGTTTAGAGCTGTTAATTTTTGATGAAGCTGACCGTATCCTAGATTTAGGTTTTACTGAACAACTTAAAATGATTAATGAGCAAGCAAATCACCGTTTGCGCCAAACATTATTGTTTTCGGCAACACTTGATCATGCACAAGTAGATGCACTTTCACGCAACTTATTAAAAAAACCAAAACAAATTACGCTTAGCGCAGCAAACGAGCAGCACAGTGATATTAAACAAACTCTTTATTTAGCTGATCACCTTGATCACAAAGAAGCGTTACTTGAACACTTTTTAAAGCAAGACGATGTTGGTCAATGTATTATTTTTACAGCAACACGTGCCGATACCAGCCGTTTAAGTGAAGCTTTAAATGAAAAAGGGTTTAAATCGGTCGCGCTCGCTGGCGATTTAACACAAAGCAAACGCCTTGAAATCATGGACTCGTTTAGCCGTGAAAACTTTAAAATACTAATTACCACCGATGTCGCTTCACGTGGCTTAGATTTATTAAGTGTAACGCACGTAATAAACTTTGATTTACCAAAACATGCAGAAGAATATGTACACCGTATAGGCCGTACAGGCCGTGCTGGTTTTAAAGGTAATGCTTTATCGCTTGTTGGCCCTAAAGACTGGGCAAGCTATTTAGCAATAAAATCGTTTTTGAACGATGAGCTTGTATTTGCAAGTGTTGAAGGTTTAAAAGCTAAATTTAAAGGTATTAAAGAGAAAAAACCTGCTGCGACTGTAAAAACTAAAAAAGTAACGCAGGTTAAAAAACCACACGTTAAACGCAAAGCAAAACCTAAAAAACCAGTGGCACCAATTAAAGCCCCTATGAATATCGATGGCGATTCACCAATGCGCCGCAAAAAAAAGCCTGAGCAGGAATAATTATGAGTTACCTAGGAACAACACAAACCCTATTTGTAAAAGAAGTAAGTAACGAAGGTGCTTACCTTGATGGCCATGACTTAGGTGAAGTGTTTTTACCAAAACAAGAAATTAAACATGAGCTTGAAGCAGGTGATAGCATTAGTGTATTTATATATTTAGATAATGCTAACTTACCTACTGCCACCGTTAAAAAACCACATGCTCAAGTTGGTGAATATGCCCTACTTCGCGTTAAAGAAATAAACAGTATTGGTGCATTTATAGATTGGGGGCTTGATAAAGACGTACTAGTTCCATTTAACGAACAAAAGCCACGAATGCAAGAAGGCCATTCATACTTAGTTCGTTTGTATCTTGATAATGCAAGTCAGCGTATTTGCGCATCGAATAACTTTAACCGCTTTTTATCAAAAGATGAGCCTGAATATTCACACCTTCAAGAAGTTGATTTGATTGTTGCTGGTAAAACAGACATTGGTTACAAAGTGTTAATTGAAGAATCTCACTTTGGTGTTGTATTTTATAACATGGTATTCAAAAATTTATTTGTTGGGCAAAAACTTAAAGGGTTTGTTCAAAAGGTACGTGAAGATGGTAAAATTGACGTTGTACTTGAAAGGCCTGGCATGGGTAAAGTAAGTAATCTTAGTGAAAAGATTTTAGAGAAGCTCAAACAAGAAGGTGGAATACTTGCCATTGGTGATAAGTCAGATCCTGAGCTTATAAAAAAGGTTTTCTCAACGAGTAAAGCTAACTATAAAAAAGCAATTGGTGGATTATTTAAACAAGAGCTAATAGAGATTGAAGCGAAATCCATTCGCTTAAAATCTTAATATAAAATATATCCGCTGAGTTCTAACCTAAAATATATTTATAAGGCAATGTACATTGTGTGTATTGCCTTGAATAATCTAACACTTCAACTTCACTTTCTAAATTAAGTGGCGCTAAACGAAATACTTTCTTTTCACACTCTAACTTTTTGTTTTCATGCTGCGATAAGCACTCAGTTACCGTAATATGTTGTGTGTTTAGAGTCGCCTCATTTTTGTAACATAAGTGATGTGCGTAGTCTTCCATTGTTTTTTTAAAATCAAACATATTAACAGGATACACAGAAATTATATCTGTAACTGTACTAACACCATCATATGCTTTACTTGAAAATACATACTTATTAACCGAAAAACCAGCAACTATAATTAATATAGAACCTAAAAATAACTTCAAAATAAACCCCTACAACATTTTGATTTTATTAATGTAACACAAAATCTACATAAGGTAAGGGTTTAGCACTAAATAACTGGTTTTTGTTAAGCTAGCTTATTGAACTGTTAACATCTTCCAATACTTTTACTGGATTGTCAGCTTTAGTAATCGGCCTACCAATAACTAAATAATCACTTCCGGCATCTACTGCTTGTTTAGGCGTCATAATACGTTTTTGATCGCCAGCATCACTTCCCTCAGGCCTTATACCAGGAGTAACTAATTTAAAATTATTACCTAGTTCAGCTTTTAAAATTTTAGCTTCTTGAGCTGAGCAAACAACACCATCAAGTCCTGCCTCTTTTGCTAATTTAGCTAGATGCATAACTTGTTGCTGTGCTGACTTTTCTACACCTAAGCGTTTTAGCTCAATTTCATCCATACTTGTTAATACAGTTACAGCAATTAAAAGTGGTGCTTTATCGCCAAATTTTTCGAGTGCTTGTTTAGCTTTACTCATCATTTCAAAACCGCCAGATGCATGTACGTTCACCATCCACACGCCCATATTTGCCGCTGCAGTAACTGCTTTAGCTACCGTATTAGGGATATCATGAAATTTTAAATCTAAAAATACATCAAAGCCTAAATCAATTAACTCTTTAACAAATGAAGGCCCAAAGTAAGTAAACATCTCTTTGCCCACTTTTAGACGGCAAGTATCAGGTGAAAGTTGCTTTACAAAACTAAGGGCGGCTTCTTGAGAATCATAATCTAGGGCAATAAGAATTTTTTTTGAATGTTCGAAAGACATAGCTATCCTAATGAATGGCAGTAAAGTTATAAATAGTTAGGGGTTATTAAAATCCGTCTAAGCCTCTACTTGGCACAATGGTTTCCCAATGTTTACAAGATGGGCAATTCCAGTAAATTGTGTGACTGGTAAATCCACAGTGCTGACATTGGAAATCAGGTTTTGTGGCTATATACGAAGTAACAAGCTTATCAATTTCATTGAGTACTTCTTTTGTATTTTTATTTTGATTACCCATAAGCTGCAGTAAAAAGCTAAAACCGCGAATAGTCGGTTGGCGCTTTAAACTATCAGTTAAAAAATCAAATGCTTGCTTGGTATGCCCCTGCTCTAATAAAGCTTGGCAATGTTTTATTTTTATTAGCACGCCACCTTTATCTAAAAGGTCATTTAATAAATCATGAAACTGATGAGTTAAATTTAATTGTTTATAGCTATGCGCCAGCTCATCAATAAATAACGGGGCAAACAACGTAAACTGACAAACAAGTTCACGCCAGTAATAAATAGCTTTAACGTAATCCTCGCTTGTATAAGCAGTTAAACCTAGTTCGTAAAGCGGCCTAATTGCTTTGTAATTTAAGCTTATCGCTTTACGCATTAATTGAGGATTATTATTACTCAATGCTAATTCACAATAAAAGTTAGCAATGGCTTTAAAATGCTGCTCTTTAGAAAATAGCTCGCTATGGGCTTCAAACATATTGATGCCTTTTTCCCACTCTCGGGTTTGCGAATAAAGAGTAATAATAGGGTCAAGCGCTTCAGGCTCACCTGCTTTAACAAGCCAGACCAAATGCTCTTCTGCACTATCAAGTAAACCCGCCATAATATAATCTTCGGCAAGTTCTAAACGCGTAGTTGCAGATTCTTTTTCGCTTAAGCTAGGATGCTTTAAAAGGAGTTCATGAATTTTAATAGCGCGGTCTAGTTCACCTCGACGGCGAAACATAGTAGCTAATGTAGAATAATGTTCAACAGAATCAGCGGCTACTTCGAGCAAGTTGATTAAATGCTCTAAACCCTGATCTTCTTCTCTATCAAGTAAAAACTTTAAGCCTTTACTATATTCAGATGTGATCTGTCTGTTAAGTTGATGAGCTTGGTTTTTAGCACTATTTTTACCCATTATCCAGCCGTAACCGGCAGCTACAGGCAGTAGTAAAAACAAAAGCTCAATCATAATTAGGCGTCTTTATTAGCGGCAAGCTTGTTTTTATCTTTTTCAGGCGCTAATTGTTTTTTTAAACGGTAATTTTGCCACTTTAACTTAGAAAATATTTTAAAGCTTATAAAGCAGCCAATTACAACACC
Source organism: Pseudoalteromonas carrageenovora IAM 12662 (assembly GCF_900239935.1). Lineage (NCBI taxonomy): Bacteria > Pseudomonadati > Pseudomonadota > Gammaproteobacteria > Alteromonadales > Pseudoalteromonadaceae > Pseudoalteromonas > Pseudoalteromonas carrageenovora. The sequence continues at coordinate 1,697,509 of NZ_LT965928.1, read as the reverse complement.
TATTAAAAAGCAGATACTTATTATTACAGCTAAAGGTAATGTATTACTGGCAATAATATAATTAATTTGTACTAATTGTGGGTTTTGAGATCCCAATACAAATGCGCAAATGAGAAAAAACGCAACCAGAATAATTTTTAATACCTTAAACAAGTAACTACTCCAATGAGTTAACTAGGCAATACTCTCGTTTACGCGGTCGCGCAATTCTTTGCCAGGTTTAAAATGAGGTACATGCTTTCCTTCAAGCTCAACTGTATCGCCAGTCTTAGGGTTACGACCTGTGCGAGGAGCGCGGAAATGCAAAGAGAAACTACCAAAACCTCTGATCTCAATACGATCCGAAGTAGATAATGAGCCGGCCATTTGTTCAAGAATTTCTTTTACTGCATTTTCAACATCTTTCACTGGAACGTGTGCGTGTTGTTCCGCAAGTGTTTCTATCAATTCTGACTTAGTCATAGCGTTTCCTTAAAAAGAGATATAGGAAGGGCATTAATGCCCTTCCAACTAAAAACTAATTATATATTAGTCTTTTTGTGCATTTGCGAAAGCAGCTGCCATTGCGTTTTCAAACACTGGCTCTTCTTTCTTAAGCTTCTCAAGTACTTCTTTCTCTTCTGCTTCGAAAAGAGCTTTAACTGATAAGCTTAAAGTGCGGTTCTTACGATCAACACCAACGTATTTAACTTCAATCTCGTCGCCTACAGAAACAACAGTAGTTGCATCTTCAACGCGCTCTTGAGCGATATCAGCTACACGGATGTAACCTTCAACGCCTTCGATAAGTTCAACAGTTGCGCCTTTCGCATCAACTTCAGTCACTTTACCTTTAACAATAGCACCTTTTTTGTTTGCATCAAGGTAGTTATTGAATGGGTCAGCTTCGATTTGCTTAACACCTAGAGAGATACGTTCACGCTCTGGGTCAACTTGCAGTACGATAGCAGTGATTTCGTCGCCTTTCTTGAATTCACGTACAGCTTCTTCGCCAGGTGTATTCCAAGAAATGTCTGAAAGGTGTACAAGACCATCAATACCACCGTCAAGACCGATAAAGATACCGAAGTCAGTGATTGATTTGATCTTACCAGTAACTTGATCGCCTTTGTTTTGAAGACGAGCAAATTCCTGCCAAGGATTAGCAATACATTGCTTAAGACCAAGAGAAATACGACGACGTTCTTCGTCGATTTCAAGAACCATAACTTCAACGTTGTCGCCAAGGCTTACAACTTTAGAAGGATGGATGTTCTTGTTAGTCCAATCCATTTCAGAAACGTGTACTAGACCTTCAACGCCTTCTTCGATTTCTACGAAGCAACCGTAATCAGTAAGGTTAGTTACACGACCAGAAAGTTTAGAACCTTCTGGGTAACGACCAGCGATAGCTGCCCATGGATCTTCGCCAAGCTGTTTAAGGCCTAGAGATACACGAGTTTTATCTTTGTCGAATTTAAGAACTTTAACTGCGATTTCGTCACCAACATTAACGATCTCTGAAGGGTGCTTAACACGCTTCCAAGCCATATCTGTAATGTGTAGTAGACCATCAACACCACCAAGGTCAACGAATGCACCGTAGTCAGTAAGGTTCTTAACGATACCTTTAACTTCTTGACCTTCAACAAGGTTAGCAAGAAGCTCTTCACGTTCTTGTGAGTTTTCAGACTCGATAACTGCACGACGTGAAACAACAACGTTGTTACGTTTTTGGTCAAGCTTGATTACTTTAAATTCAAGCTCTTTGCCTTCAAGGTGAGTTGTGTCACGTACTGGACGAACATCAACAAGTGAACCAGGTAGGAAAGCACGGATTGAATCAACTTCAACTGTGAAACCGCCTTTAACTTTACCGTTGATAACACCAGTAACAGTCTCTTGCTCTTCACATGCTTTCTCAAGACGGATCCACGCTTCGTGACGCTTCGCTTTCTCACGAGAAAGGATAGTTTCACCGAAACCGTCTTCAATTGCATCTAGTGCAACATCTACTTCGTCGCCTACAGCAACTTCAAGTTCACCAGCAGCATTTTTGAACTGCTCTGCAGGGATAGCACTTTCTGATTTAAGACCAGCATCTACAAGTACAATGTTATTCTCGATAGAGATTACTGTACCTTTAACAATAGAGCCTTGCTCTGCTTCAAAACCCTTTAAGCTTTCTTCAAATAACTGCGCAAAATTTTCTGACATACGAATATACGTCTCATATATTAATACCAATAAGCAACCATGCTGCATGGGGTTGTTAAAATAGCACTGGCATCCTGCTGGCGCATAAAAAGTGTTTAGCTTCGTTTAGGAAGCCGACCTTCAGAGATTGCAATATCAACTAAAGTTATAACTTTATCAAACACTTGCTGAGCATTAAGCTCACTAGTGTCTATCTCGATAGCATCTTCTGCAGGTACAAGCGGAGCAACGGCACGATTCATATCGCGCTCATCACGAGCTTGAATGTCCTGTAATAGACCACTTAGTGTAACATCATGGCCGCGCTCATTCAACTCAACAAAGCGTCTACGAGCACGTTCTTCTGCGCTAGCGGTTAAATATATTTTTAACGGCGCATCTTGAAATACCACAGTGCCCATATCTCTGCCATCAGCAATTAAGCCATTTTCAGTGCGAAACGCACGCTGGCGACGTAATAGTGCTTCACGAACGCGAGGTAAAGCAGCTACTTTCGATGCAGCTGCACCCACTTCTTCATTACGAATAGTGGTTGTTACGTCTTCGCCTTCTAAAATAACTTTTCCTGCATTAGTTTGGCTATCTACCAAAAACTGCACATCTAAGTTTGCAGCAAGCGGGACTAACCCTTCTTCATTATCTAATGCAATTTGGTGATGAAGTGCAGCTAAAGATAAAACGCGATAAATCGCACCGCTATCTAACACATCCCACCCTAACTTGTCGGCTAACAAGCGACAAACAGTTCCTTTACCTGAACCACTTGGGCCATCAACGGTGATCACGGGCATTAATAACGCCTGCATTTAAAACCTCCTGCAATGCACACCTAAATAAACCGCGACATTATACGTCAGTTATTAAAATATATCTGCTATAAGTGTGTAACTTTTTATAAATAGTTATAAAAGCCCTATTCACTTACCGACGCTAAAACATTGAAAAAAGTAGGGAATGTTTTATAAGTACACTTAGGATCATTAATGGTTATAGGCTTTCCGCCTACGGCAACCATTGAAAAACACATAGCAATACGGTGATCGTCATAGGTATCAATAGCAACGTCATTAAATGTTTCCGGTGGTGTGATCTCTATAAAATCTTCACCTTCGACTACATGCGCACCTACTTTTCGAAGCTCGGTAGCCATTGCATATAAACGATCTGTCTCTTTTACGCGCCAGTTATATATATTGCGAATAGCTGTTGGGCCTTTGGCAAAAAGCGCAACGGTTGCAAGTGTCATAGCAGCATCAGGGATAGAATTAGCGTCAATGTCTACGCCTTTTAATTCGCCCTTTCTAACCACTAAACGCTCATCATACCACTCTACTTTAGCGCCTACTTGTTCCATTACTTTTGCAAAACCAATATCACCTTGAACCGATTTAGCACCAACACCTTTAATTTCAATCTCGCCGCCAGCAATAGCTGCTGCTGCAACAAAATAAGAAGCCGAAGATGCATCACCTTCAACCATTATGCGTTCAAGTGATTGGTACTGTTGACCACCTTTTACTTTAAAGGTTGCATAATTATCGTGTTGAACATTAATTCCAAAACGAGCCATAACGCCTAAAGTAATATCAATATAAGGCTTAGAGACTAAAGTACCTTTAATTGTTATGTGTGTATCACCGCTAAATAAAGGAGCTGCCATTAATAAAGCCGTTAAAAATTGACTTGAAATACTGCCGTCAATTTCAACTTCTCCGCCATTTATTTGCCCACCCACTATTTTAAGTGGTGGATAATCTTTATGTTTAGTGTAAGTAATGTCACCGCCTAGTGCTTGCAGTGCATCAACTAAGTGCCCTATTGGGCGCTCTTCCATGCGTGGCTCGCCTATTAACTCATATTCGCCACTTACAGCCGCAAGCACAGCTGTTAAAGGGCGATATGCCGTACCCGCATTGCCTAAAAACAAAGGCTCACTAGGCGTTTTAAAAATGCCACCTACGCCATTTACAGTCGCTATGGTGTGCTCTTCATTAAGTGTTACATTTACACCTAAAAGCTTTAAAGCCCCCAACATATGACGAATATCATCACTATCAAGTAAGTTCTCTACAACGGTTGTTCCATTAGCAAGTGCTGCTAATAATAAAATACGGTTTGATAAGCTTTTTGACCCAGGTAAAGTTACTGAGCCGTTTACACGAGAAATAGGCTCTAAGCGAAGTTGCTCCATTAGCTATTCTCCTTTGCAAAGCTAGCCATAAAATCCACAAGCGCCTGAACACCTTCAAGAGGCATTGCGTTATAAATACTTGCACGCATACCGCCAACTATTCTGTGACCCTCAAGTGCTAACAAACCTGCGTCTTTAGATTGCGTAACAAACTTTTCATTCAAGCTTTCATCATTAAGCCAAAATGGAACATTCATTCGTGAACGACAATGCTTAGCTACTTTATTGGTATAAAAAGAAGATTCATCAATGAAATCATAAAGTAACTGCGCTTTTGCAATATTTTGAGCTTCCATTGCTTTAACGCCGCCATTACTTTCGAGCCATTCAAATACTTGTGCAGCTAAATACCATGCAAAAGTAGGTGGAGTGTTAAACATGCTACCCTGTTTTGCTTCAAGGGCGTAATCTAAAATCCCTGGCTTTGCTAGACCTTTACGCTCGAGTAATAATTTACGAACAATAACGATTGAAATACCCGATGGACCGATATTTTTTTGTGCACCAGCATAGATTAAATCAAATTTATTAACGTCGATCTCGCGCGATAAAATAGTCGATGACATATCTGCGACAATTGGCGCCGTTGGGTGTGTTGGTACTTCAAAAATTTCTAGTCCATCTACCGTTTCATTAGGACAGTAGTGAATGTACGATGCATCAGCAGGTAAAACCCAGTCAGCTACTTGTTTTATTGAAAACTCGCCATTAGCATCATTACGTACATCAATAGAGGTTGCTTTAGTAAACTTATTAGCTTCATCCGTTGCACTTTTAGACCACACACCATTTTCGCAATAAACCGCAGCTTTACCTTCTTGGTGCAAGTTTAAAGGAACGGCACTAAATTGACCGCGACCACCACCGTGCATAAATAGCACTTCAAACTCATCACTAATGTTCATTAATCGACGAAGGCTGGCTTCGCATTTAGCTGTGAGTGCTAAAAAGTCTTTGCTGCGATGGCTTATTTCCATCACAGACACACCCAAATCTTGCCAATCCAAAAATTCTTTTTGTGCTTTTTGCATAACCGCTTGCGGAAGCATGGCTGGCCCCGCACAAAAATTGTATTTACTCATTACCTTTGCCTCATTCCAGTAATTTAACTACTGAGCATAAATAATAAAATTTATGCTCTATTAATTTTTTTCAACAACATTAAAAAAAGCGGCCTTAGCCGCTTTTTCAATTTCAATTATTCAGAAGGAGGATTGTCATCCACGGCTTCGTCTATAACTGCATCAACTGTTTCAACGTCTTCAATATCAATTAAGTCACTTTCTGTAACTTCAATCTCTTCGATACGTTGTAAACCAACTACTTGCTCTTCGTCAATAGTTCTGATCAAAATAACACCTTGCGTGTTACGTCCAACCGTAGAAACTTCATTAACGCGAGTACGTACTAAGGTACCACGATTAGAAATAATCATTATTTCATCGTTATCGTCAACTTGTACAGCACCTACTACAGCACCGTTACGCTCACTCACCTTAATAGATACAACACCTTGTGTTGCACGGCTCTTAGATGGGTAATCTTCAAGTTGTGTACGTTTACCGTAACCATTTTCAGTAACGGTTAAAATAGCACCGTCAGTTTTTGGTACAATTAACGATACTACGCGTTGATCATCTGCCATTTTAATACCACGAACACCGGTAGCAGTACGGCCCATAGGACGTACACCTTTGAAACGAATTTCAGGGTTACCTTGCTCATCAAGTACTGGGTTGCCGTCTTCATCAACCACTGCTGACTCTTCAGCTTCTTTAAAGCGTACAACTTTACCTGCATCAGTAAACAACATAATTTCATTGCTACCATCGGTAATATCAACACCAATTAGGCTATCGCCTTCATTTAGGTTAACCGCAATAATACCGCTCGCACGTTGACGACTGTATGCTGTAAGTGGTGTTTTCTTCACTGTACCAAATGCTGTAGCCATAAAGATGTATTTATCATCTTCGTACTCGCGTACAGGTAAGATAGCAGTAATACGCTCATCATCTTCAAGTGGCAATAAGTTAACAATTGGCTTGCCGCGCGCAGCACGACTTGCAAGTGGTAACTGGTAAACTTTGAGCCAGTATAAACGGCCTGCAGTTGAGAAACACAATATTGTATCGTGCGTGTTTGCCACTAATAAACGCTCAATGAAATCTTCATCTTTCATCTTCGTTGCAGATTTACCTTTACCACCACGACGCTGCGCTTCGTAATCAGATAACGCCTGATACTTAACATAACCTTCGTGAGAAAGCGTAACAACGACGTTTTCTTCAGTAATTAAATCTTCTAAGCTAATATCGTGTGCAGCAGCGTTGATCTCAGTACGACGCTCATCACCATATTGCTCTTTTATTTCAACTAGCTCATCACGAATAACTTCCATTAAACGCTCAGGTGTAGCCAAAATGTATAATAGTTCAGCAATTAAATCTAAAAGCGCTTGATATTCAGTTAAAATCTTTTCATGTTCAAGACCTGTTAACTTGTGTAAGCGTAAATCTAATATTGCTTGAGCTTGTTGCTCAGAAATATAGTACTGCCCATCACGAATACCTAACTCCGCAGCTAACCAATCAGGACGAGCTACATTGTCTTCGCCGGCTTTTTCAAGCATTGCTTGTACATTACCTAATTCCCACGGACGCGCTGTTAAAGCAACTTTAGCTTCAGCAGGTGTTGGAGATTTACGAATAAGATCAATTATTGGGTCAATGTTAGCAAGTGCAATTGCTAAGCCTTCAAGCGTGTGTGCACGGTCGCGAGCTTTACGTAAGTCAAATACTGTACGACGAGTTACTACTTCACGGCGGTGAATAATAAACTCTTCAAGCATTTCTTTTAAGTTAAAACACTTAGGTTGATTATTTATTAACGCAACCATATTCATACCAAACACAGTTTGTAACTGGGTTTGAGAATATAAGTTGTTTAATATTACTTCACCTACGTCACCACGTTTTATCTCAATGACGATACGCATACCGTCTTTATCAGATTCGTCACGTAATGCGCTAATGCCTTCAATTTTCTTATCTTTAACAAGCTCAGCTATTTTTTCAATTAAGCGTGCTTTATTTACTTGATAAGGAATTTCATGAACGATGATTGTTTCGCGACCCGTTTTTTCATCGGTTTCGATGTCGGCGCGTGCACGCATGTACACTTTACCACGGCCAGTTAAATAGGCTTGTTCGATGCCTTTTTTACCGTTGATAATTGCAGCAGTTGGGAAGTCAGGGCCTGGGATATAATCCATTAACTCATGAATAGTTAAATCAGGATTTTGAATAAGTGCTAAACAGCCATTAACCACTTCAGTTAAGTTATGTGGTGGGATGTTAGTCGCCATACCTACCGCAATACCTGATGAACCATTTACTAATAAGTTAGGAACCTTCGTTGGTAAAACGTCAGGAATTTGCTCTGTGCCATCGTAGTTAGGTACGAAATCAACCGTTTCTTTTTCAAGATCGGCCAATAACTCATGCGACATTTTTGCCATACGTACTTCTGTATAACGCATTGCCGCTGCTGAATCACCATCAACCGAACCGAAGTTACCTTGGCCATCTACAAGCATATAACGTAGAGAGAATGGCTGTGCCATACGGACTATTGTGTCATAAACTGCACTATCGCCGTGTGGGTGGTATTTACCGATTACATCACCGACCACACGGGCCGATTTTTTGTAAGGCTTGTTCCAATCATTACTAAGCTCGTTCATTGCAAACAAAACGCGGCGGTGAACAGGTTTTAAACCATCACGTACGTCTGGTAGTGCACGTCCTACAATTACACTCATCGCGTAATCTAAGTAGGAGTTTTTTAACTCGTCTTCAATATTGACTGGCAGAATTTCATTGGCGAGATCAGTCATTTGATATCACATTCCTTCAGTATCAGCTCTTTGCAACCCGGTATTAGGCGCCAAGAGTATTTGTTATTATTTCTAAGTGACCATGCTATCACAATTAATTTGGATTTACAGGCGCAAAACTTTGCGATTTATCAATTTAGCCCTATATAATGGCCTCAGATTGACGAGGAAGTATTTTATGACCGAACATCAAAATGTAGATCACGCAGAAATAGCAAAATTTGAAGCCATCGCAGAGCGTTGGTGGGACCAAGATGGGGAGTTTAAACCTCTTCACGAAATTAACCCATTACGATTAGACTTTATAGCTAATAAAACTCAAGGCCTATTCGACAAAGAAACACTCGACGTAGGTTGCGGTGGCGGCATACTCAGTGAAAGTATGGCGCGTATGGGGGCAAACGTAACAGGCATAGACATGGGGCAAGAGCCCTTAACTGTTGCCAAATTACACAGTTTAGAAACAGGTGTAAATGTAGATTACATAAAAGTACCTGCCGAAGAATTTGCGTCACAGCATCCTGAACGCTTTGACGTGATTACCTGTATGGAAATGTTAGAGCACGTGCCCGACCCTGCCTCTATCATTCATGCTGTAGCAGAGCTTGCTAAACCAGGCGCAGACGTTTTTTTCTCTACCCTTAATAAAACACCTAAGTCTTACTTGTATGCCATTGTTGGCGCTGAAAAGCTGCTAAAAATGGTACCAGAAGGTACGCACGACCATAAAAAGTTTATTAAGCCTGCGCAATTAATCGTATGGGCAGAGCAAGCTGGATTAAAAGTGCGTGCAAGTGCAGGATTAACGTATAACCCGTTTTCAAAGCAATACACACTAAATACAGATGTAAGCGTTAATTACATACTTCATTTTGAGAAGTTAGCTTAATGGCTAGCTCTCAAACCCCCACTTCACTTGTAAATTACGATGCGTTTTTATTTGACTTAGACGGTACGCTTCTTGATACCGCAGATGATTTAGGCGCTGCTTTGAATGCTGTACTTCGCTCGCAAGGCGTAGATGAAGTAACCAGCGATGTTTATCGCCCTGCTGCCTCTAACGGTGCTGGTGCATTATTAGAAGCTGGTTTTAAAACGTTATGGCCTGAGCAAGCACAAAGCACACTTATAAAACAGCTCGTTGATGAGTATGCTGCAAACATAGCAAATCAAACCGTTTGTTTTTCTGGTATAGAACCACTACTTATTGCGCTTTCTCATAAAAAGATCAAATGGGGGATCATGACTAACAAGCCCGGCTTTTTAACTGATCCTTTAGTGGCTGCTATTCCCGCTTTAAAAGATGCAAGTGTTGTGATCAGTGGCGATACTTTAGCTGAGGCTAAACCCTCACCTTTACCACTTATACATAGTGCAAAGCTGATGGGGGTAGACCCTAAACGCTGCTTGTACGTTGGCGATGCACAGCGTGACATTCAAGCAGGCAAAGCTGCAGGTATGCATACCGCCACAGCACTTTGGGGCTATGTACCTAGCATTGACGAAGCTGTTAGCTGGAATGCCAACTTTAACTGGCAAAGTCCGATTGATGGATTCAACCATATATAGTGCCATGTTAATTATTAAACACTATATATTGTGATTATGTTAGTTTTTACGCAAAGCTTGATGATAATAAAACCAGTCGAAATTTATTTTCAAATTGCGTAAATTTAGCAGATCATTAGTTTAATTGTCATTTATGTGTGAGCGTCTACTAACATAATTACATTATCCCAAAGTTATCCACAGACAGGGGCAAGTATGTCCCTTGCAAAACAACTCAGACCACATTAAAGTTTTATTAACACTTTGATGGAATTGATATTTCAACTAGGTGGAGGGGCTAACATCATACCCAAGGTTTGAATATGATGTTAGCAAAGACACTTGCTAAAATTTTAGGAAAGCGCCCTAGTGTGGAAGTTTGAGCGTATCTTATTCTTATATTATCGGCAAGTGACTAAACTCAGATTTAGGATAACTAAAGTTGAAGTTCAGTTTATCTATAGAAATATCAGAAAGTGTAATAATAGGTATTTTTAAAATTATTACACTGAGCAGCATGCTCTTTGTATAAATTTAAATGGGCTATCTTTTAGCCCATTTCTATATCTTACCTCTAATTATGCTTTTCATTTATAAAAGCGTTCTACCATGAACACTAAACAATTCACTTAGGTAGTACACTGAAGCCACATATAGTGCTATGTTAATTAATAAACACTATATATTGTGATCGTGTTAGTTTTTACGCAAAGCTTGATGATAAAAAAACCAGTCGAAATTTATTTTCAAATTGCGTAAATTTAGCAGATCATTAGTTGATTTTTACATATTTCAACTTAAATGATTGTTCGAAGGTGAGTGTCTACTAACACAATTACGTTATCCCAAAGTTATCCACAAACAGGGGCAATTATGTCCCTTGCAAAACAACTCAGACCACACTATCTTGTGATCTCTAAATTGAACAACACCAGATATTGTGGCCAAATGTTATTCAATTAAATTCGCCAATACGGTGAAACTTATAATAAATGAGTATGTACCTTGCTATTGCGAGGTATAAAGCATTGGTCAAAATACATAATCCCCAAGGAATACAGGCAAATGAACCAACAGTTATCTGTAAGCAAACGTGACGGGCGTAAAGAGCCTCTTGATCTGGATAAGATCCATCGCGTTATTGAATGGGCCGCCGAAGGTTTAAAAAACGTATCGGTTTCGCAAGTTGAATTAAAATCACACATTCAGTTTTACGACGGTATTCGTACTAAAGATATTCACGAAACCATTATTAAAGCAGCTGCAGATCAGATTTCAAAAGAATCGCCTGATTACCAGTACTTAGCGGCACGTTTAGCCGTGTTCCATTTACGTAAAAAAGCGTATGGTCAGTTTGAGCCACCACGTTTATTTGACCACGTAACAAAAATGGTTGAAGACAAACGCTACGACGCTCATTTACTTGTAGATTACACAGAGCAAGAGCTTGACGAGCTAGATGCATACCTAGATCATTCTCGCGATCTTAACTTTAGCTACGCAGCAGTAAAACAGCTTGAAGGTAAATACTTAGTTCAAAACCGTGTATCGGGTGAAATTTACGAAAGTGCACAGTTTTTATATATTTTAGTGGCCGCGAGCTTGTTCTCTGACTACCCACGTGAAACACGTACTGATTACATCAAACGTTTTTACGATGCGGTATCAATGTTCAAAATATCATTGCCTACGCCTATTATGTCGGGTGTACGTACGCCTACTCGTCAATTTAGCTCTTGTGTACTTATTGAATGTGGCGACAGCCTTGATTCAATCAATGCAACGTCGTCAGCTATTGTAAAATACGTTTCTCAGCGTGCGGGGATTGGTATTAACGCAGGTCGTATTCGTGCTCTAGGTAGCCATATTCGTAACGGCGAAGCATACCACACCGGTTGTATTCCATTTTACAAGCACTTTCAAACAGCGGTTAAAAGCTGTTCACAAGGCGGTGTACGCGGCGGCGCAGCAACATTGTTCTACCCGCTTTGGCACTTAGAAGTAGAAAACCTACTCGTACTTAAAAATAACCGTGGTGTAGATGACAACCGTGTTCGTCACTTAGATTACGGCGTACAGTTTAATAAATTAATGTATTCTCGTTTAATTAAAGACGACTACATTACGTTATTTAGCCCATCAGACGTACCAGGTCTTTACGACGCCTTCTTTGAAGACCAAGACGAGTTTGACGCGTTATACATTAAATACGAGCAAGACGACTCAATTCGTAAAAAGCGTATTAAAGCAATTGAGCTTTTCTCAATGTTTGCTCAAGAGCGTGCGAGCACAGGTCGTATTTACTTACAAAATGTGGATCACTGTAATACGCATAGCCCGTTTATTTCTAAAGTGGCGCCAATTCGCCAATCTAACTTATGTTTAGAAATTGCATTGCCAACTAAGCCACTAAATAACGTGAACGACGAAGAAGGCGAAATTGCTCTTTGTACACTATCTGCGTTTAACTTAGGTGCAATAGAGTCACTTGATGAGCTTGAAGAACTCGCTGAGCTTGCAGTACGTGCACTTGATAACTTACTTGATTTCCAAGACTACCCAGTACCGGCTGCACGTAATGCCACTATGGGACGTCGTACGTTAGGTATAGGTGTAATCAACTACGCATACTACTTAGCTAAAAACGGTAAGCGTTATTCAGACGGCAGCGCAAATGCGCTAACTCACAAAACATTTGAAGCGATTCAATATTACTTAATGAAAGCGTCTAATGAGCTTGCTAAAGAACGTGGTGCATGTCCTAAGTTTAACGAAACAACGTACTCTCAAGGTATTATGCCAACAGATACGTACAAACGTGACCTAGACAAAATTTGTGATGAACCTCTTCACCTAGATTGGGATTCACTTCGTGCGAGCATTCAAGAGCACGGTATGCGTAACTCAACACTAAGTGCGTTAATGCCATCAGAAACATCGTCGCAAATTTCTAACGCAACTAACGGTATTGAGCCACCACGTGGTCACATTAGCGTTAAAGCAAGTAAAGACGGTATTTTAAAACAAGTTGTGCCTGAGTACGAACGTTTGAAAGATAATTACGAGCTATTGTGGGATATTCCATCAAACGATGGTTACTTGCAACTTGTAGGCATAATGCAAAAATTTATTGACCAAACTATCTCGGCCAATACTAATTATGATCCAAGCAAATTCGAAGGTGGTAAAGTACCTATGAAAGTCTTATTAAAAGACTTACTAGGCGCCTACAAATTAGGTGTTAAAACCTTGTACTACCATAATACACGCGATGGTGCATCTGATGCACAAGACGACACGCCAGAAGTCGAAGATGACGATTGTGCAGGCGGCGCGTGTAAAATATAGTTGCTGATTTTAATTTTAAGCGGGCGTTTAGCCCGCTTTGTTCTGATAGTTTTTTGAGTGATAAACATGTCTTATACTACTTTTAGCCGTAATCATAATAACCAAATGCAAGAGCCAATGTTTTTTGGCCAAACTGTAAACGTATCGCGTTACGATCAACAAAAATACCCTATTTTCGAAAAGTTAATTGAAAAGCAACTGTCTTTCTTTTGGCGTCCTGAGGAAGTAGATGTAAGTAAAGACCGGTTAGACTTTCAAGCATTACCAGATCACGAGAAGCACATATTTTTAAGTAACTTAAAATATCAAACATTGCTTGATAGTGTTCAAGGGCGATCGCCTAACGTTGCCCTACTTCCTATTGTATCTATTCCAGAGCTAGAAACGTGGATAGAAACATGGGCATTTAGTGAAACAATTCACAGTCGCTCATACACGCACATCATTCGTAACGTAACGCAATCACCAGAGCTTATTTTTGATGATATTGTGAGTAATGACAAAATCAGCGAGCGTGCTGATGCAGTAACAACGTACTACGATGATTTAATTAATTCTGTATCGCTTTACAACCTATATGGCGAAGGCAAGCACGAGATTAACGGTAAAACAGTTATTGTTAATTTATTCGAACTTAAAAAGAAACTTTACCTTGCTATGATGTCGGTAAACATTCTTGAAGCAATTCGTTTTTACGTTAGCTTTGCATGTTCGTTTGCGTTTGCTGAACGTGAATTAATGGAAGGTAACGCTAAAATCATCAAGCTAATCGCACGTGATGAAGCACTTCACCTTTCGGGTACTCAGCATATTTTAAACATTATGCAAGATGGCAAAGACGACCCAGAAATGGCGATTGTTGCTGCGCAGTGCCGCGACGAAGCCATTAAAATGTTTGTAGAAGCAGCTGAGCAAGAAAAAGAATGGGCAGAGTACTTATTCAAAGATGGCTCTATGATTGGTTTAAACAAACACATTTTATGTCAGTATGTTGAATACATTACTAATGCACGTATGACCGCTATTGGCCTACCTGCTCAGTTTGATAACAACAGCAACCCTATTCCATGGATCAACTCATGGCTTGTATCAGACAACGTGCAAGTAGCACCACAAGAAGCTGAAATTAGCTCATACCTTGTTGGTCAAATTGATTCACAAGTAGATGCCTCAGAATTTGGTGACTTTGATTTATAATGAGTGACAAACCCACTGCAAGCATAACGCTTGCAGATAACAGCCAGTGTATAGAATTTACCACTGGCTGCCCTTCAGTTTTACAGTGCTTAGAATCCCAAAAAATAGACGTAGCGTATCAATGCCGCGAAGGCTATTGTGGAGCATGTAGAGCGACCTTACTCACAGGTAATGTTGAATACAACGAAGAGCCTTTAGCCTTTGTACGCGAAGGTGAAATCCTGCTGTGCTGCTGTAAACCCAATGGTAATATAAGTATTAGTTTAAAATAAGCATTTTTAAATTCTGCTTGAGGAAATTTATAGTACAGAGTTTAAGTTAAATATTAATGCCTTAGCTAAAAGCCTTCTGGTACGAATCGATAATGCCCTGTAATTTTATAATTAAAAAGCATATCGCTTTTTTGGGGCCCTCGACCAATATTATGAACTATAAACGGATTGCCTGTCTCTTTTGAGTGCTCATCAATCACCATACCAATGTGCGGTAAATTGCCCGGTAACATCCATGTAACTATATCTCCAGCTTCATAATCTGCTGGGTTAGCAGAGATACTCAACATGTGCCCATGTCTTTTAAAATAAGTTTGTAAATTAGGCACTCTTCGGTGGTCTATATTTTTATCCGGCTTAGTTAAACCCCATATACGTTTAGAAGGATACAATGCAAAGTTTTGCAACATATCTTCGTGTACACGTTTTTGTAAATCTATACCTAACTTTCTGTAACTTCTGATTATAACGTCGGTACATACCCCAATATTTTCAGGCACATCACCACCAGGGTAAGCAATTGAGTGGTAAGCCCCGTCGTAGGTAATATTGTGTTTTGTTCGCTCTAGTAAGGCTGATACTATACTTTCTTCAAACGTGACAGCTTGTGCATCAATACACATTAAAGTAAAAAAGCATCCTAACGTTTTGTTCATATAAATTCCTTTAAAATTCAGCGCTAATTACAACGTATGACTTACATATTTTGGCACATCTATTTTTTTACCACGACTAGCAAATTGCTCGTCAAGCGCGTATGCCATCTTTTCGAGCGGAGCATGGTGATATCCCACACGTTGAATTTCACTAATGTAACGATGCATAAATGCGTCAGCGCCTAACTCAAGCTACTGCGCAACATGAACAAGTTCATGAAAATGAACCCTTAAATTAGTAGCGACGTGGGGAAGTATATAATAAGTATTTTTATACGTTATACCCGCCGCGTCCATATCGACAAAATCACCTAGGCCCATTTCTCGTAGACCCACAAAGTCTGGCTTTGGTATTTGGTCTACAACAACGTAATATGCGTTTTTTAAAAACTCGGTAGGATAAAACCCATCAAATTCATTACTGAATTTATCACAACTCACTTTTTGACTACTGTATTTTAAATTTGTAGAGTCAATCCAATTTTCTATCTGTTCTAGCACAGCTTATCCCCTAAAGTACAAATGCAACACACCATGTGTAAACCTTAACCAAATATTGTAGTAAATTTTTTAACCAGAACTTTTAGTATTATCACCTCTCAACTATCTAAGAAAATAGAACGTATAGAGTATCTAAACAAAAAGCTCTTAATCAAAATTATCATATAAGCATAACTGGTCTATAAACAGTAAAAATCTTTTTTATATTTTTTAAAGTGTTATCATTTGTAACTAAAATAGCAACACTTAAAATCATGTATAATTTTACTAATACACTATTTCGCATGAAAATATTGCGTTTCAGTCCCATTGTCTTACTGGTCATATTAAGTAATACAGCAAATGCTGAAAATATAAAACCGTTCACATCAGATGGCTGTAGTGCTTTTCCGGACGGCACCACAAAACATAAAAAGTTGTGGCTTGCATGTTGTAAAGCGCACGACTACGCCTACTGGCAAGGTGGCACTTATTGGCAACGTTTAGAAGCAGATAAAGCCTTGCAACAGTGTGTTATTGAAGCCGGCGAAACGAGTATAGCGAACCTTATGCTTGTTGGAGTTCGATTTGGTGGCAGCCCTTATACACCATCGACTTTCAGATGGGGCTATGGTTGGCCCTATCCTAGGTTATATCAGGCATTAACAGCTGTTGAAATTAAGCAAATTGCTGCTTTAAAAACGGTATCAACTCAAACCAATTAATAAGTTGTGAAAAACTGGGTTATGAAAATAATATCAAAAGGAATTGAATCACTATGCTTATACTGCTAAGTATCATTTTAACTTTGTTTCCAACGGTAATATCTTATTTTATTTCAAGTAATTACGCTAAGAAGGCTAAAGCGACTAATAAAGGTGCTTACATCAGAGCAGTGCTTTGGCCTAGTGTTTTCTCGTGGACACTATTTGCGGCTGTTGGGCACGGTGCAATCATCTTTCCCTTACCTTCAACGTTTGCGGTCGTGTTATATGTGTTTCTATATGACGAACGTGGTATCTATTTTCATCATCACATCTTTTTAAGCCCAACGATTCCTATAGCCGTTTATTTAATAAGCTATTTCAAATACAAAAAAGCGGCGAATAAAGAGCTAACGCCCTAACCCACTGTTAGCTCATAAGTATCTTGTAAGATCCAAAGCTACACTTACTTCTGCTGTACCCTTCTTTGCTGTGAAACTACAACGTTATAATCTGAATATAAATGTGTAAATAACAGGTCTAGTAAATTAATAAAGCGTTATTACAAAAAACACGAGTTTACTTATGCATCCAAATATACAAAATAAACTTAAAATAAAACCTGCTCACATCGTTTCTATTATTGTGTTTTTACTAATTTCTATGTCGACACTTACTGCTAAAGTATATGCAACAGATGCAGCATGGCCTTCAAAAACTACTTATAAATATGCAAACGTCGACGGTAAAAAAATATTCTACCGAGAAGCGGGTACGCAACATGAACAAACCATTGTGTTGTTGCATGGCTATCCGTCCTCATCTCACAGCTGTCGCGAACTAATCCCTCTTTTATCCGGTCGCTTTCATATAATAGCGCCTGATTATCTAGGTTCTGGTTATAGCGCACGCCCAAACCCAGAAACTCAAAAATATACTTTTGAATTACTAGCTCAATACGTTGAAGGGTTACTAACAACGCTAAAAATAAAACGCTACAGCCTATATATACAAGACTTTGGAGCACCTGTGGGATTTAGAATGTTGTTAAATAACCCAAATAGGCTTGATGCACTTATTGTACAAAATGGCAATGCGTATTTAGAAGGGTTAACCGTAGCGAGGCAAGCGTTTTTTAAAGCCGCGAATGAGGACAAAACACAAGCGCAGAGGGATAAAATTTATTCGTTCACGTCTAATAAAGCCATTATTAATAAGCAATATTTACGAGACGTACAAAGTTACCCAGAAGTGATGAGCCCAGATAGCTGGACTCACGATCTTCACTTTTTACAAACCAAATCCGATAGAGTAATTCAAGTCCAATTGCTACAAGATTACTACAACAACCTTCTCGACTATCCAAAATGGCAAGCTTATTTACGCAAGTACCAACCACCAACGTTAATTGTATGGGGTAAAAACGACCCTGCGTTTATAGCCGCAGGCGCTAAAGCATACTTAAAAGATGTACCGAACGCTGAACTACATTTACTCGATTCAGGGCACTTTAGTGTTGAAGAAAAACCTGTAGAAATTGCAAAGTACATTGTCGATTTTATGAATAAGCTAACTCAATAGTAAGCCTTTTCTTTTGGTTTAGTATTTATAGCGAACATAAAAAGCGCTGAGGGTATAAACAATCAGCGCTTTATTAAGCTCAAGCTAAATCCACAAGAATCACATTTAATATGGATAAGTTATCTATTTAACCTTCTTCTTCAATAAGTGACTCTAGTAGGTCGTGTATTTCAGCTTTAAGTTCTTTGTCTTCAATTTTATTAGCACTAACTTTAGCACTTTGCAGATTTTTAATAGCTTCATCTTTTTGACCAAGCTCTAGCTGTAATGTCGCCATTGAATAAGCCACCGATGACATATGATCTTTGTTATTAATGGCAACAGATTTTGCTAGTGCTTTTTCGTAAGTGGTGATTGCCTCTTCTAGCTCTTCAGTAAAATCGGCTAGGGTTTCCCACTGTACTGGGTGATCTTTGGATGTGTTTTCATTTTCTATACAAATAGCTTTTAGCTCAGCAAATAACGATTCAAACTTTTCGCGGTTGTTTTTATTAGCTGCCGCCATTAAATCTTCTGCAAGGTCATGTACCGCTTTATATACTTTTGTGTTCATCATTGCGAGGTATCCTTTAGGTTACTAAACTAAATGCTTTTACTCTCTAACCTTGAGTAGTTTATTCAGTTTAATGCCTTTTACTTTAGTAAAAATAGTGTTTTCAGTGATTAAAAGCTTATTTTAACCACTGATTTATTGAATTAGCTGTATGGCGTAATAATACATTAATAATGACCATAGCGTAGACGTTAAACGCTTTGTGGTTAAAATTTTATTCAAATTAGGGCAATAACTTAACGTACTCAGGTAGAAACGGAAAAAGGTACTAAAACAAACCCACTATCCAATCGAAGGTAAAAACAGTCGTAAATATTTTTAGCGCAATAACAGCTACAAATAAGAGAATAATGAACACTTTTGCTTTGTAGCTTTTCAGATTTTTCCAATACAAGCGTTTTGCATTAAATTCTGTCTTAAAATTATCTAAAGCGTCTTTCATGGTTACTCCCTGCTAATTTATTCCTAATAGACATTCAGCCTAAACTATTCATATTGATGTGCACGCTATAAAGGGTAACAAGGTGTATAATCAGTATTATGATTAGTTTATTATCAAAAATGCTAACCTTTTAGAACAGCTAAAAATAAATTCAGTGCTACACTAGCAGCCAACTTAAATTCGTTAACAACCAACTAAATTATGAAAGAATGTAACCAGTGTGGTAAATGCTGTATTAAGTACGGCGGTGGCGATTTAAGCGCAACAAAAGAAGAAATAGATTTATGGGAGCTTTTTAATCCCGAAATTTACGAATACGTTAAAAACAATGAAATTTGGTTCGACCCAAAAACAGGTATGCGTTTGTCTACCTGCCCATTTTTAGAAATAGCCCCCAAAAAAGAGCCTCTTGCTAAAAATATGTACACATGCAGTATTTATCTCGACCGCCCAGAAGACTGCCGACACTACCCTAGCCTTATACCCGAAATGATCCGAGATGAGTGCGAAATGATCGAACCAAGTGACATAAAAAACCAAACTAGAGCTCAGCAAAAACTCGATATACTCATGATAGACAGTAGATAAATAAACAAAGCTGTTTATCTATGATTTTTGCTGTTTAAACGCGAAGTATAGAGCTATAGTATAACATTGTTGATTCGTCAATTTTACGGTGTTATATTATATCACAACATAGTAACTTCGAAACAAAATCCCCATGACAAAGTTAACATTAATCTCTTCTGCTATTTTTTCTGTTTTATGTTCTCAAACAGCACTTGCTGCAACGGTTACGGGTAAAGTAACCGATGATAAAAATCAACCTATAAAAAATGCCTCTGTCCATGTACATGGCAAAAACCAAGGTGTTAAAAGTAATGAGTTAGGCGAGTTTGCTATTGAAGTTGACGCTAATAGCCAGCTTCATATCAGTAAAGATAACTACATCGACTCTCGCATTGCCGTTACAGAATCTTCTAATAATGTCACAGTTTCACTTAAGCCAACATCGGTTGAAACTGTCGTTGTTTACGCCTCTGCGCTTCATAAAAATAGTCTAGAAATGATTTCGCCAGTAAGCGTTCTTTCTGGTGATGAATTAAGAAATAAATCAAAGCCAACACTTGGTGAAACACTTAAAGGGTTACCTGGTGTAAATGCAAGTTACTTTGGCCCTGTGTCATCAAGTCCAATTATTCGTGGCTTAGATGGACCTCGCGTTAAAATTACTCAAAACGGTTTGGATGCAAGTGACGCATCACGTATTGGCCCTGATCATGCAACATCAAGTGACAGCTTAGCAGCTGAACAAATTGAAGTTCTTCGCGGTCCAAGTACACTACTTTACGGATCTGGTGCTATTGGCGGTGTGGTAAACGTAGTTGATAACCGCATTCCTACGAGTAATATTGACGATTTTACCGGTGCAGCTGAATACCGCCACGATACAGTATCAAATTCAAACACCGTTGCTGCAAAGCTTGAAACGGGTAATGAAGGCTTTAACTTTCACTTTGATGGCACAAAACGCAGTGGTGACGATTACCAAACACCAACATTTACTATTACCGATGATGATGGCGATGTAGAAACAGAAAACTCTGTAGAAAACACCTTTATTGATAGCGAAACGCTTAACTTTGGTACTAGCTATGTTGGAGAGCACCTAACGGTTGGCTTTTCTTACGGTAGTATTGATACCGATTACGGTATTCCGGGACATGAGCATCATGAGCATGATCACGAAGGTGAAACCGAAGAAGAACACGAAGAGCATGAAGATGAAGAAGAGTCGGTTTATGCAAAGCTAGAACAAGACCGTTGGCAGGGTTTAATTAGTTATGCTGTAGATAATAGCTGGCTAGAAAACATTAATTTACGTGTTGGCTACACGGACTACTCACATAGCGAAATTGAAGACGGTGAAATTGGTACAACTTTTAAAAATGAAACCACTGAAACGCGATTAAATGTCGAACACAAACTAGGTCAATGGCACGGTATGATTGGCTATCACTATAGCGACTCTGACTACGACGCTATTGGCGAAGAAGCATTTACTCCTGCAAGTGTGACAACTACTCATGCTTTATATTTACTTGAAGAGCGTGAATTTGGTGATGTAACCATTGAGCTTGGTGCCCGTGTTGAAGACTATAAGATAAAAAGCAACATTACTGAGGCTGAGCATGGCCACGATCATGATGAAGAAGAAGAGGAAGATCATGACGAAGAAGAAAGCATTGCTTATAGCAAACGCTTTACAAACGTAAGTGCATCTGCGGGTGCTATTTGGCAATACACGCCCGGACAAAGCGTAGCATTGAGCTTATCTCACTCTGAACGAGCGCCACTTTCAGCTGAGCTTTTATCTAATGGTTTACATATTGCTACAGGTACCTATGAACTTGGCTTAGGCTACCACATAGAAGACAACGAAGCCCACTTTGAACCAGAAGACATTGAACAAGAAAAATCAACAAACCTTGATTTAAGCTTTAGACGTTTTAACGGTAATTTTGGCTATACAGTTAACTTTTTCTATAACGATATTGAAAACTTTTATTTTCAAGAAAATACAGGTTTAGTTTACGATGAAGAAGACGGGTTAGAGTCAGCGATTGGCGCGCATGATGATGCTGTTGCGGTTTACCAATTCACAAGTAAAGACGCAGAACTTTATGGTATTGAATTTGACGCTCATTACCAACTAACATCTAGTGCTATGGTTAAAGTGTTTGGTGATTCAACTCGTGCAAAGCTAAAAGACGATGAAGGTAACCTACCACGAATTCCAGCTAATAAGTTAGGCTCTGAATTACAATATGATTTAGGCGATTTACAGCTAACACTTACTGGTACTCATTACTTTGATCAAAATGATGTAACCGCATTTGAAACAAAAACCGATGGCTATACGTTATTTGATGCCCAAGCTAATTACCAACTAGGTTTAGGTACGCTAGATGCGCAGCTTTATATAAATGTAGATAACATTACCGACGAATTAGGTTTTGTGCACAGCTCATTTATCAAAGATAAAGCACCATTACCAGGTAGAAACTTCCGCTTTGGTGTTCGCGGCTACTTTTAACAACTAACAAGCTCTTTAGTTTATATATTTAAAAACCGCATTTTATTAATGCGGTTTTTTATTTTTAGAATAGATAAAACTCCTAAATTACAGACACAAAAAAGCCGTGTTCAATTTGAACACGGCTTTTTAAATTCTTAATTAATAATTAAGAAAGGATTTCGTGTAGCTCAACGTCAAATACAAGCGTTGAGAAAGGTGCAATTGCAGCACCTGCGCCACGTTCACCATAAGCAAGCTCATGAGGAACGTAGATGCGCCATTTAGTACCTACAGGCATCATTTGTAATGCTTCAGTCCAGCCTTTGATTACGCCACCAACTGGAAACTCAGCAGGTTGACCGCGCTCGTAAGAGCTATCAAAAACAGTACCGTTAATTAATGTTCCGTGGTAATCAACACGTACTGTAGACTCAGCAGTAGGCTTTTCGCCTTCGCCAGTTGCTAGTACTTCATATTGAAGACCAGACTCAGTAACAGTGATTTCAGGACGTTTTGCGTTTTCTTCTAAGAAAGCAATACCTTCTGCAGAAAGTACTTTAGATTCTTCTTCACGACGAGCTTGTATCTCTTCGTTGATTTTTTCGAATGCAGCTTGGATCTCAGGGATCTCAACTTGAAAAGCGCTACCAGCGTACGCATCTTTCATGCCTTCAAACACTGAATTTAGGTTTAAGCCTTCAAAAGGATTAGACTTAAGTTGCTCACCCATTTGTAAGCCAATACCGTAACTTGCTTTTTCAGCATCTGTAGTAAAATTATCTGACATAATGTGTATTTCACGTTTTGTTAGTTAAAAGACGCGTACATGCTAACACAAAATAAAAGCCGTTTGGGGCTAGTTTTTGCTGAGTTTTACCTTAATTAGGCCAACAATATAACTACACAGCGGCAAACTGAATAAAATTCCAACAAGTAAAGGGGTTGCTAGTAATCCTGAACCACCAAAGAGTATAAATGGTACTGCAATCAGCCCTACAAAACCGATAAATGCAGCTGCAATTACAGGCCAAACCGTATCGTATTTTGTAATTAAGTGAGCAGTTAAAATATTAAAACCCAATCCATAAATAAGTGCAGTTGCCATTGGGTAGTCTGGCTGCGCATCTAGGGCCATTTTAACTAATAAGTTAACAGCACTTTGATAACAATAACCAAACACAGTCCATAATAAAATATGCTTAATTAATCGCTGTGAGGTTGATAGATTTGTTGTGTTTTTCATTTATTAAACTCCACATAGCAAAAAACCGCCCATAAGGCGGTTTTTTAAATAATGGTGGAGAGATAGGGATTTGAACCCTAGATGGGCTATAAACCCATGCCGGTTTTCAAGACCGGTGCATTCGACCACTCTGCCATCTCTCCGTACGGCGCGCATGATATGGCTAAACGCATTATTTGTAAAGAGCTAAATATATATTTATATAAAATATTAATTTATTGATGAAAATACACTCACCCTACTCTTTTAATAACTCATATTTATAAAAATCAGTTAATGGATTAACAAGTGTTAGTAGTATTGTTTTGGTCGGCGTGCAATCCATGAACATATTAAACATGCTAACAAGCTTAATGCAGTAAAGGTGACGCTTTGAAAAATTAAATCAAAACGATTTAAATCATCACTGGGTACAACAACAAACATAAAGGCAGGTAAAATGCTTAGCAATAAAACATAGCAGCACACTTTAAACGCGCGACCAAAGTCGAATCGTTTAGTTTGCTGCATCCACACTGTGAGTAGTGCCAGCATCCCCATCGCTGAGATAACCATAAAATGAGATGCATTTGTACTCATTGCAACATATAAAGTAACAAAGGCACCAATAATTCCCCAAATTGACCACGCTAGCCAGTTTTCTTTTTCACGTAAAAATAAATTTCCCATAGTTTTCGTCTTCTTTATCGTTATTTTTATTAAGACTTTCCATAATGTATCAAAAAACAACCGATTAAAAAACAAACTGAAGAAGAATTAGTAAATTTGATGCTTCCGAGCGCTTCTCACAGCCAAGCCATTAACCTATTTATACTACTATTTGTAACCTTAATGAAATATGACTATGCAAATTGCAAAAAGTTCATACTATTTCACAAAAAGGTAAAATAATTTTCAGGCTTATGTCGCGCAGGCTTTTTGCAATCAACCTCTGGGGTACCTAAGTAAAGATATCCAACAATTTCGTCTTGTTCATTGAGTTTTAGCGCTTGTTTAACACCTTGGCTTTGAGCAAAATAACCTGTTCGCCATACGCCCCCTAAACCTTGTGCAAACGCGGCTTGCTGCATTGCAAGCACACTACACCCTGCGCTTTGCACCTGCTCAATACGTGGCACCTTTGGATGCTCTTCGTATTTAGCAATAGCAATTACAATCATTGGTGCTCGAAGGGGGAGCTCTTTAGCTCGATTAATTACTTTTTCTGGTTGCTGCTCGGCTAGAGCACATTGATGATATATTTCACCTAATTTTTGGCGTGCGTCGCCTTGTACAATAATAAACTGCCACGGTGCAATACAGCCATGATCAGGTACACGCAGTGCTGCTTGTTTTATTATGTCGAGTTGCTCAGGTGATGGGCCAGGCTCAGTAAGTTTAGAGTCTGATTGGCGAGTAAGTAAAAGCTCGATAGCATTCATAATAATATCTCAAAATTCAAAATGCTAGAATAGCATTTAAAACCTTAATATTACCAATCTACTTATATACACGTTCAATAGCAACTCACTTAATTAAGTGATCTATTTTTAGGATGGAAAACGTGTTGATAGCTAAGCAAAAAAATTGTTATTTCGTTGTTCTCGGCAATTGTTCCTGAATTGCTCTACCTTCTGCATCCATGCAGTCGTAAATGAGATTTTTAACACAGATAGTGACACGTATAACCCAAAAAAATAATTCAGTATTATCGCAGATTGGTATAACACAGCTAGAAATTATTCAATTAATAAAATAGTTCAGTAGATAAATATCATTGGATATAAATATTATCAGCATAAAACGCACACGGCCGTATAAAATATTTATACAGCCGTTTTAATATATTTAAACCACACTATCGTTTTACAACGGTTCGTTTTAGCCAATAATCTACACTTACAAAGCGCCCTCCACCTACAAAAAACAAGCTAAGCAGCATCGCAAAGTAAATGGCTGAAAATTCAATGCCATTGTTTAAAATTGAAGGTTTGCCTTTTTCATATAAATAATCAGGAAAACCATGTTCATCAACTAACCCGCGAATTTTGCCTATGCGCTCTTGTACTTCAAGTGAATTTTCGAGGCTTTCTTTTGCTCCAGGGATAGATAACCAATCAAGTACTTGTGCTGCACTCGTGTCGGGGTTAGTGGGTGCAATGGCAAACCAACCATTATGCCAATGTACTGATGTTGCAGCTACAACCATTGTAAACATAAGCGGGATACTGACCAAGCGAGTTAACAGGCCAAATAATAAAAACCAACCACCTAAAAACTCACTCCAACCGGCTAAAAAAGCCAGTACATCAGGAAATGGTAAACCTAATCCCCATTCACTATTTCCAAACCATTGCACAACATCAGGTGACGCTAATAAATTATTAAAAAAACCTTGGGTATCGCCACTTATAGCAAGCTTGTTATAACCTGCAATGATCATAACCGGAGCTAAAATAAGGCGAAAAAGTAAAGCCGGTAAACCATCTAAAAACGATAATTTACCTATTGCTGATTCATAAAGGTGGGTTAGTTTTTTCATGCGTATCCTGTGTGTTCAATGTTTATTAAGTTATAGACTATAAACAACAAAGACCGCATGAATTAAAAAACTATTTCATTTTACTTACAAATGTTAAATGCTTCTCGCTATTTGTAATGCTTCAAAAATAGCACGTTTAGCATCAATAGCAGCAGCGAGTTTAGCACCACCAATAACATGTACTTTAGCGTTTTCGCCATGCTCTTTTAGCACTTCATCATTAGAAACTTGGCCAATACAAGCAATAACCGTGTCAACAGGAAGTACTTGTGTTTCACCTGCTACCGTAATAGTTAAACCGTTATTGTCAAAGCTTTGATACTGACAGTCAGCAATTTGTTTAACACCATGCTGCTTCGCTACTTGGCGGTGTATCCAACCTGTCGTTTTACCAAGTTCACTACCAAAGCGACCTGCACTTCTTTTAAGCATAAATAATTGGCGGTCATCTTTATGCGGTTGTGGCTCACACTCTATACCCCATTGTGATTTAAAGTCGCTAATAGTTTGTGACTTATGTTCGCTTAAAAATGCCACCATATCAAAGCCGATACCGCCAGCCCCTAGAATAGCAATTGATTTACCTAGCTCTACTTCACCACGTATAACTTCATCATAAGCAAATACACGTTTGCCGTCACTACACTTAACGGATGCTTCACGAGGGCGTACACCCGTTGCAAACACAATATCGTCGTAGTTGTTAATCATTGAGTCGTCATACACTTTACCTAGTTCAACATTTATCTTTAAACGCTCAAGTTCATTAGTAAAGTATGCCAATGTATGATTAAAATCTTCTTTACCAGGTATTTGCATTGCTAAGTTAAATTGGCCACCCATCTGAGTTTTTTGATCAATTAACGTAACCTTATGCCCTTTTTGAGCCAAGTAACAGCTAGCTGACAACCCTGCAGGACCTGCACCTACAACAAGTACATTTTTGGCCTTAGCAGCTTGATCTAATGGGTAATCTAGCTCAAACGCAGCTTGGGGATTAACTAAACAAGTTGCACGTTTATTTTTAAATACGTGATCTAAACAACCTTGGTTACAACCAATACATATATTAATTTGCTTTGATTGTTGGTTAGCATATTTATTAAAAAACTCAGGATCAGCCAATAATGGCCTCGCCATTGAAATTAAATCGGCTTCGCCGGCATTTAAAATATCGTTTGCTATATCAGGGGTATTAATACGATTTACCGCAATAACTGGCACATTCACTACATCTTTTAAGCGTTTTGATGCTTCTTTAAATGCCCCAGGCGGCACCATACTCGCAATTGTTGGTACACGTGCTTCATGCCAGCCAATGCCTGTATTAAAAATATCTACACCAGCTTTTTCAAGTTCAGTGGCTTGAATAACAACTTCATCTGGTGTTGAGCCATTAGGGATTAAATCAATGACCGATAATCTAAAGATAATTAAAAATTGTTCAGAAACTTTTGCTCGAACAGCTTTAACTATTTCAAGCGCAAGTCGCATTCTGTTTTCTAGGCTGCCACCAAACTCATCTTCACGTTTATTCGTGTGCGGCGCCATAAACTCATTGATTAAATAACCTTCTGAACCCATAACCTCTACGCCATCGTAACCTGCTTTTTCAGCCATATAAGCTGAGTGAGCAAAGTCTTTAATAGTTTTTTTAATTGAGCTAAGTGACATAGCTTTAGGTTTATAAGGATTAATAGGCGCTTTAATTGCACTTGGTGCTTGATTGAATGGATGATACGCATAGCGCCCTGCATGCAACAATTGCAAACAAATTTTACCACCATGTTTATGTACAGCGTCTGTGTACGCACGATGTTTAAATACATCGTAGTAGCTGTTAAAAGAAGAGGAGATTGGCGTTAATTTGCCACGTAAGTTAGGACTGTAACCACCGGTAATTAGCATGGCCGTACCGCCTTTGGCACGTGCTTCATAAAAAGCGCGTAAGCGTTTACGATTATGCCACCCTTCTTCTAGGCCTGTGTGCATTGACCCCATCACTAAGCGGTTGCGTAATTGTGTGTGTTTTAATTCTAATTGTTGTTCTAACATCCTGTGCCCCGTTAACTGGTCTAACCTGTATACATTAGCTAATTCTGCTTCAATGGCAAGTAATAAGCAATATGTGCCAGCATTTAATTAAAAAATGTAGTCGAAACTTACATTTATAGTCTCTCATAAACACTTCGTTACGATTTAGCAGTTAAATTTATTTTTATTCTAGGCTAAGATGGGACTAATGTATTAGCTGTACCAAATTAAGGAGCTATTTTGATAGCAAAGGTATTTAAAGGTATTTGGGCTGGGATAAATTTTTCACGCCGCTTAATACTCAACATTCTGTTTTTATTACTGGTCATTGTATTTTTCGTTTCGCTTTCAAGTGATGACGATCAAATAATTATAGAAAATGGCTCTGTGCTTAGGCTAAATCTTAATGGCCCTATTGTTGAAGAGAAAACATATGTAGACCCAGTAGAAGCCGCAATAAACGATGCAACTTCTGGCTCTGAAGCACCAAGCGAAATTTTACTCGACGATATTGTTGAAGTAATAAATGAAGCAACCAATGATGACCGTATTACTGTCATGCTGCTTGATTTACAAGAAATGCCTAAAGCGCATTTAAATAAACTTAAGCAAATTACCAATGCTATTGAAACATTTAAACAAGCAGGTAAAAAAGTTATTGCATCTGGGTATTACTATACTCAAGCGCAATACTATATTGCTTCTCACGCAGACGAAGTTGCGATGCATCCTTACGGAAGTGTTGCTATCGAAGGCTATGGTATGTACCCACTTTACTTTAAAGATGCACTAGAAAAGCTAGAAGTAACACAGCATATTTTTCGTGTTGGTACATTTAAATCTGCGGTAGAGCCATTTATCCGTAATGATATGTCTGATGCAGCTAAAGAAGCTAACCGAGTTTGGTTAGGGGCGCTTTGGAGTGAATACAAGCAAGATGTTGCAGCGGTACGCCCTTTTGATGAGTCAAACTTTGATGAAACAATGGATGTATACCTAGCAAAAATGAAAGCAGCCGGTGGTGATGCAGGTAAATATGCACTTGATCACCAGTGGGTTGATTCTTTAAAAACAAATCAACAAGTTCGTCAACAATTAATAGATTTAGTAGGTGCACAAGAAGATGGTAAAACATTTAAGCAAGTATCATTTCGTGAGTACTTAAGCTTAGTAAAACCACCTATCGAATTTGATAATCCTATTACCGAAAAAGTGGCTGTAGTGGTTGCTAAAGGGACTATTGTAGATGGCGAACGTAAAGCTGGGGAAATTGGTGGTGACTCTACCGCAGCCCTGCTTCGTAAAGCTCGCCTTGATGATAAAGTTAAAGCTGTTGTGCTTCGTATAGATTCAGGTGGCGGCAGCATGTTTGCTTCAGAGGTTATTCGCGCCGAAGTACTTGCATTAAAAGCAGCCGGTAAACCCGTTATTGCATCTATGAGCTCTGTTGCTGCTTCTGGCGGTTATTGGATAGCCTCAGCAGCTAACGAAATTTGGGCAGCACCAAGTACAATTACAGGCTCAATAGGTGTATTTGGTACCTTTATGACATTTGAAAACACCCTGTCTAAAATTGGTGTTTATTCAGACGGTGTTGCTACAACCGAAATGGCTGGTTTTTCAATTACTCGCCCGTTAAACGAGAAAATGGCTGAAGTTATTCAAATGAGCGTTGAAGAAGCTTATGGTCGCTTTTTAGCTGTAGTTGCCGATGCGCGTAACATGACCCCAGAGCAAGTAGATGAAATTGCTCAAGGTCGAGTTTGGATTGCCTCTAAAGCGCAAGAGCTTGGCTTGGTTGATAAACTAGGTGATAAGCAAGACGCAATTGAAGCAGCCGCTGCACTTGCTAAGCTTAATCATTATGAAGTTAAAACAATCAAACAAGATTTAAGCCCACAAGAAAAAATGATTCAAGATATTTTTGGTAATGCGTCAATTAAATCAATGCTTGGTTTACAAACACAAAAAACGTCAGTGTTAGCGACGCAAGCTAATTTACAAAGCGTTATTAGCCAATTAAGCACAGAAGTAGAGAATCTTAAAGATTACAACGATCCACAAGGAGTATACGCTCGCTGTTTAGTCTGTAGTGTTGCACAATAAAAGTGCATCTTCTTGTCTAAGCAGCTGTATTTAAAGCTGCTTAACGTTATACTAAGCCCAGTTTTTTTACTGGGCTTTTTTTATGAAACGTAAACGTATTTATATCGCTTACACTGGCGGTACTATAGGGATGAAAAAATCGAGCCGTGGCTATATCCCAGCTGAAGGCTTTTTAACCGAAACTGTAGTTAATAACGCAGAATTTAATCGTGAAGAAATGCCTTTATTTGATATTCACGAATACTGCCCTCTTATCGACTCTTCAGATATGTCGCCCGAGCATTGGCAACTTATTGCTGATGATATTAAAAGCAAATACCAAGATTATGATGGCTTTGTTGTACTTCATGGTACAGACACGATGGCATACACTGCATCGGCACTGTCGTTTATGTTCGAGAACTTAACAAAACCGGTTATTGTAACTGGCTCACAAATACCACTGTCTCAGCTGCGCTCTGATGGGCAAGTAAACTTACTAAATGCAATGTATTTAGCTGCTAATTATCCAATAGCTGAAGTAAGCTTATTTTTTAATAATCAGTTATTTAGAGGCAACCGAGCGACCAAAGCACATGCTGATGGTTTTAATGCGTTTGCATCACCCAACCTTGAGCCTCTAGCATTATCTGGTATTAATATTCAGCTCATTAAAGGCCAGCTTAGCCCGTATGTTGAAAACGAGTTACAGGTAACCTCAATTACACCACAGCCAATTGGTGTACTTTATTTATACCCAGGTATAAGTAAAGAAGTTGTTGAAAGCCTAGTTAACGGCAGTATAAAAGCATTAGTACTACTCAGTTTTGGTGTAGGTAATGCCCCGCAAGATCCAGAGTTTTTAGCCATACTTGAGCAAGCAAGTAAACGTGGCGTAGTCATTATTAATTTAACCCAGTGCTTAAAAGGCCATGTAAATATGGGCGGCTATGCAACCGGCAATGCACTTTTAAATATTGGTGTAATTAGTGGTTACGATATGACTTTAGAGGCGTGTTTAACTAAGTTGCATTACTTACTTAGCCAAAACCTTGAAGTAGAAACTATACGCCATTTAATGCAGGACAATTTACGCGGTGAATTAAGCCGGTAACTTTGTTTACCAAAAGGCAAAAGGCACGCTATTTAGCGTGCCTTTATTGTATTACGTAACCAAACATTGGTTAGGGAATAATTATCTAACTTTAGCGTCTAAATCCACTAAGTCAGTTAAGTGACAAGCCTCGCCACTGTGAGTTTTTACACCGTGCTCACCAAAGTAATCACGCTGGGCTTGTACTAAATGCCCATTACTAGGTGTTGTAAGTGTTGCTAAATACGTTTGCGTAGCACCCAATACCGGGAATGCTAAACCAGTCATTACTGCTTGGCCGGTGATTTTACGTAAAGAGTTTGACTCTTTTTCAAGGGTGTCAATAAATTCAACACCTTGCGCAACGCTATCTAGGTAATCAGCACGAATAATACAACCAGCACGCCACGTTTGAAGTGTTTTAGATAAATCAACTTTCCACTGGTGAGTACGCGATGCACCTTTAATAAGCGCTAAACCTTGGCGATAAGCTAACAAGCTTGCAAGTAAGAACGCGTCTTTTAACTCTTCTAAATCAATATCAACATTATTGGTAGATTTCGCTGCGTACGACATTTCATGTGCAGCAGTCGTGTTACACGCGTTAGTTAAATGACGAGCCTGCACTGCAGCTACAAGTGATGGCACGGCAATACCAAGCTCTAATGCATTTTGCGCAGTCCAAAGGCCTGTACCTTTAGCACCTACTTTGTTATCAATTAAGTCCGCAAGAGGCACATTATTTTGATTTTCAAGAGATAAAATGTGGCTAGAAATAGACAATAAGTAGCTGTTTAATTGACCCTGAGACCAATCGTTAAATATTTCAGCAACTTCTTTAGGTGATCGCCCCGTGCCAATACGAAGTAGTTGATATACTTCTGCAATAAGCTGCATAAGAGCATATTCAATACCGTTGTGAACCATTTTTACAAAATGGCCACTGGCAGATTGACCAACGCGTGCAAAGCAAGATTCACCATTAAAACTCGCAGCTGCTTTTTCAAACCACGGTTCAATTCTTCCCCAACCACCTTCAGAACCACTCGCCATCATAGCTGGACCGTGGCGAGCGCCTTCGGCCCCACCTGAGATGCCCATGGTGGCAAATTCAAATTTGTTTTGGTATTTAAGTTTACGCGTTATACCATCTTTATAATTGCTGTTACCGCAATCTACAATGATATCGTTACACTCTACGCCCGCTTCTACTAGTTCATTACAAACAGCATCAACTAGTTCTCCAGCAGGAACAAGTAATAAAATAGAACGAGGTGCTTCTAAACGTCTTACCATGTCTCTTAAATCAGAAACAATGTGAAGTCGATCAGCCATGCCTTGAGATTTAGCACAACTTAGTAACTCTTCACCCGCATGTGGGTTTTTGTCATAAGCGACTAGCGTTATCCCTTTTTCTATCAAGTTTAGGGCAAGATTTTTTCCCATAACGCCTAACCCTACTAATGCAACTTGCATTTAGTGTCCTCCTCGGTAACAACTATTTGGTTAGAAAATTCAGTGTATAAATTAAATAATACCGCGTGCATTATACTCATGCAGTCATAAAATGCTAACCATGAGCCAATACAACATGCTTTTTTATTACAGATAAATAAGCTACGTAATTATATCAAACATCAATGCTCTAGGGGTGACTAAAAGCACCGCTATTTGAAATTAAGATCATTGACGCATTCTGACACCGGTGTCATAATGATGACACAATAGTTTTGTATAAAATAGTGGTAAACCTTTGAAGTTTGCCTACAACTAAAAACGTTTTATTCTAATATAGATATTTTTAGTAAACAAAATAACAGTCAACCTGCTTTCACCAAGCACACAGGAGAAATTGATGCTAAGACGCACAAAAATAGTCGCTACCCTTGGGCCTGCTACCGATAGAGATAACAACCTAGAAAAAATTATTATCGCTGGGGCTAATGTAGTACGTTTAAACTTCTCACATGGTGTTGCCCAAGATCATAAAGACCGCGCACAAGCTGTTCGCGATATCGCCAAAAAATTAGGTAAGCACATTGCAATTCTTGCAGACCTTCAAGGCCCTAAAATCCGTGTTTCTACTTTTAAAGAAGGTAAAGTAACACTTGCTGTAGGTGCAAAGTTTACCCTTGATGCCAAAATGGAAAAAGGCGAAGGCGATGTAAACGCGGTAGGTATTGATTACAAAGAATTACCACAAGATGTAACGCCAGGTGATTTATTACTATTAAATGATGGTTTAATCCAACTTACTGTTGAAGAAGTTGGCGGTCATTTAGTGCACTGTAGCGTAACTGTTGGCGGCGTATTATCTAATAATAAAGGTATTAACCGTTTAGGTGGTGGCTTAACTGCTCCTGCGTTTACTGAAAAAGATAAAGAAGATTTAATCACTGCGGCTGAAATTGACGTAGATTACATTGCGGTATCATTCCCACGTAGTGGTGACGATATGCGCTATGTGCGCTCACTTGCAGAGGCTGCGGGCTCAAAAGCACAGCTACTTGCAAAAATTGAACGTGCAGAAGCAGTTGAAACGCAAGAAGCTGTTGATGATATCGTTTTAGCATCTGACGCTGTAATGGTTGCTCGTGGTGATTTAGGTGTTGAGATTGGTGATGCCGCGTTAATGGGTAAGCAAAAACTTATTATTCGTCGTGCTCGTTCATTAAACCGTACAGTGGTTACTGCTACGCAAATGATGGAATCGATGATCGATAACCCTATGCCAACGCGCGCAGAAGTTATGGATGTGGCAAACGCGGTACTTGATGGTACCGATGCGGTTATGCTTTCAGCTGAAACTGCTGCAGGCGATTACCCAGAAGAAACAGTAGCTACAATGGCACGTGTTTGTTTAGGTGCTGAATCGCAAAAAGAAACGCACGTATCTAAGCACCGTTTAGACAGTCGTTTTTCTAACAATGCAGAATCTATCGCCCTTTCAGCTATGTATGCTGCTAACCACTTAGACTCTGTAAAAGCGATTGTTACACTTACTGAGTCAGGCAGCACAGCTAAATTAATGTCGCGTATAAGCTCAGGTTTACCAATCTACTCGCTTTCACGCCATGCAAGCACACTTGGTCAAACAGCACTTTACCGTGGTGTTTACCCTGTGTTTTTTGATTCTACAAAAACTGAAAAAGACGGCATGGTAAAAGCTGCACTTGATACGCTTGTAGCTCAAGGCTCATTACAGTCTGGCGATACAGTTATTATTACTCACGGTGATTCAATGGAAACTGTGGGTGCAACTAATACAATGAAAATTGTGACTGTTGCATAATAGCGTAATAAAACGTCTAATATAAAAAATGCGAGCTAAGCTCGCATTTTTTATGTTTGTAAAACATCAAACTAACTGGCTAGCGCTGCTTTTACTTTATCGCGGTAGCTTCGGCTCACTTTAAGCTCTTGTCCGTTTTCAAGTACTAATAAATATTCACCACTTACTTGCGTAACCAGTTTACTTATTTGCTTTGTATTAACGATTGCACTGCGATGTACGCGAACAAATAAATGAGGGTCGAGCTCTTGCTCAAGCTCCTTCATCGTTTTACGTAATATATGTGTTTGTCCGTCTTGGCAATGTAAACACATATAATCACCCGCTGCATCTACCCATTGAATAGTTGCCACTGGGACACGTATTATTTCACCTTGCTCTTTTACAGCCAATGACTCTGGGTAGCGTCTATCCGTTAGCGTATCGCCTGTGGCTAATTTTTTTAATATTTCTTCGCAATTATTACCAGTAATTCCGGCTACAAAACTCGCTAGTTTTTTCTTATGGGCGTTGTCTTGCTGCGTTTTTAAATAGGTATGCACTTTTTCTACCGCCTGTTTTAGTCTGTTATCGTCAACGGGTTTTAAAATGTAATCTAGCGCATGAATTTCGAACGCTTTAACAGCAAACTGATCAAAAGCAGTTACAAATACAATCGCAGGTAATGCTTTTGTACTTTCGCTTAGCGCTCTTGCTACTTCAAAGCCATTCATGCCTGGCATTTGAATATCTAAAAAAACCAAATCTATTTTTTCACTTTGGCACATTTCAATTGCATCTGCGCCTGAGCTACATAATTTTATCACTTCAATATCAGCAAACTCGTCTAGTCTTACTGCTAAACCTTTTCTTGCTAAGGGTTCGTCATCAACGATAAGTGTTTTTATTTTAGTCATTTCTTCACAGCCTTTTCAAACGGTACTCGCAGATTAACTTTTAATCCACTTGGCGTATTATGTGATAATACAAACGAATAATTATTTTCATACAACGTTTTTAATCTATCTTTGGTGTTAGCAACCCCTACCCCTTGGGCATTTACTAATTGGCCATCGAGTATTTCGGTGCCGGGGCCATTATCGCCAACTTCTAATAATAATTCGTTTGCAAATACTTGTGCTTTTATATCTATCACACCACCTTGCGCTAAATGGGCAATAGCGTATTTAATTGCGTTTTCAATAATTGGTTGCAAAATTAAGCTTGGCACTAATGCCTCTTTGGCTTGTTCGCTTATATCTACATTTACTTTTAATCGTTCATCAAAACGTACCCGCTCTATTTCAAGATAAAGCATTAATGCATGTAGCTCTTGCTCAAGAGGTACTTTTTTAATTGGATCGGTATTTAGTGTATAGCGTAAAAAGTCACTTAGCCTTGCTACCATTAAGTTAGCATCTTTGTTTTCTTTCACCAAAATTAATGTAGAGATAGCGTTTAGTGTATTGAATAAAAAATGAGGATTAAGCTGGTACCTGAGCATTTTTAATTGCGCTTCGTGTGCCATAGTTGTGGCTTTTAGCGCTTTTTGTCGCTCACTTTGTAGTAGCTGATAATATTTAACGCCAAAGTACAAACCACTCCAACATAAAATAATATAAACAGAATCTAAACCTTGTTGTAGGTAATAAAACCACTCTTCAGGCCTATACCCATGACGGTATATTTCCCATAAATTAAATTTTTGAACAACCGCCCATAAAGTGCCCGTAATATACGAAGCACCAAATACAACAATCATTAACACCCATGGTGAGGCGTTCCAAATTTTACGATAAATGTACCTAAGTGGCACAGTCATTAAACAGCCAGCATACGCGTTTAGTAAAATAACAAATACGTAGATGTCGCGCATTTCAAATACTTTAGAGCCAATGTAATTTACTAACGCATAACCTATCCAACCTGCAATTTGCAAAAGCCAAAAAAAGCGTTGTCTGTTATCGACTAAGGATTGCCAGTTCAAAATTTACATTTACTCCGTATAGTTAAATACTAACTTTATATTAGGCTCGATTATTTTTATTGTGAAGCTTAAAGTCAGCTTTCATTATTATATAGATTTATCCGTTTGCTTAGCAGTACCACCTATCTTGCTTTATGCGAGTCTTACCGCAAACATTTATCATCGCACTAAAAAAGCGAAAGGTTTTATCCTCTCGCTTTTTAAATTTGCGTCACTTAGTACAGGTTAAGCTAGTTTGTCTGATGCAACTTTATATGTTGGATCTTCAATCACGTTAACTTCAACTAAATCACGGGCTTTATGCAATAACTGTGTACAGTCTTTACTTAAGTGGCGTAAATGAAGTTGTTTACCCGCTTTAGTGTATTTATCAGCAAGGCTGTCTATTGCTTCTATTGCACTGTGATCAGAAACACGACTGTGTTTAAACTCGACTATCACGTCTTTAGGGTCATTTTTAACATCAAATAACTCTGAAAAGTTTTTAACTGAGCCGAAAAATAACGGCCCGTGCAGCTCATATACTTTTGCACCTTGTTCATCAATATAGTTTGTAGTGTAAATGTGTTTTGCGTGCTGCCAAGCAAATACTAATGCCGATACAATAACACCTACGCATACTGCAATAGCTAAATCGGTAATAACTGTTACTCCCGATACAAGCACAATAACAAAAGCGTCAGATAGCGGTACACGCTTCATCATCTTAAAGCTTGCCCATTCAAATGTGCCAAGCACAACCATAAACATAACACCTACTAAGGCAGCAAGTGGGATCATTTCTATTAAGCTCGATGCGAAAATAATAAAGGCTAGTAACATTAATGCCGCGCTTATACCTGATAAACGTGAGCGACCACCTGAATTAATGTTGATCATTGATTGGCCAATCATTGCACAACCGCCCATCGCACCAAAAAAGCCACACGTTACGTTTGCTGCGCCTTGGCCTATACATTCTTTGTTAGAATGGCCACGAGTTTCAGTAATTTCGTCTATTAAGCTAAGTGTTAATAAAGATTCAATTAAACCAATAGCGGCTAAAATAAGTGCATACGGGAAAATAATATACAGTGTATCTAGAGTAAACGGCACCATAGGAATGTGAAATTCTGGTAAGCCACCGGCAATAGTTGCCGCTTCATTACCTGTCATACCTTTTAAGAAATCAAGTACGGTGTGTGCTTCTAAGTCAAAACCGATTACTAAACCAGTGACGGTTACAATAGCTACCAATGAAGATGGCACAGCGGTAGTTAATTTAGGTAAAAAATGAATTATAGCCATAGTCAGTGCAACTAAACCAAGCATGATGAAAAGCGGACTGCCTGTCATCCACTGCTGCCCACCGGCACCATCAGGCACTTTAAATTGCCCTAGTTGTGCTAAAAATATAACAATAGCTAGACCATTTACAAAGCCGAGCATTACCGGGTGAGGAACCATACGAATAAACTTACCAAGCTTAAAGACCCCTGCAAGAATTTGCAGTATTCCCATGAGTAAAACGGTTGCAAATAAATACTCAACACCATGATCAAGTACTAAACTTACCATTACAACAGCAAGTGCACCGGTAGCACCTGAAATCATCCCAGGACGGCCACCAAATATTGCCGTAATTAAACCAACGATAAACGCGGCATATAGACCAACTAAAGGTTCTACATTTGCTACAAAGGCAAACGCAACAGCTTCTGGTACCAAGGCAAGCGCCACGGTTAAACCAGATAGAATATCGTTTTTAGCAGAGCTTGGGGCTCTACTGAGTAAGTTAAACATTGAGTTCCTCAGGTGTTATCGGTATCAAAAAAAGCGCTAAATTTTATCAAATTAGCGCTCAGTTAACAATTGTCATTATGTGGTTAAGCTAAGATTTAGCCAAACAGGAAGTGCTTTTTATAAAGGAAGAGAAGTACTGCGTTTTACACACGTCATTGTTACGTTTGAATGAACTTCTTGTACGTATTCTAAACTTAATAGGTTATCGCGTACAAAATGCTCGTAACCCTCAATGCCTTGAGAAATTATGCGTAACATAAAATCCATAGTACCGGCCATTGTGTAGCATTCGGTTACTTCATCGTAACTCATAATTAGTTTTTCAAACTCAGCAAGGTTCTTTTTACCATGATTAGATAAGCGAACATGTGCATATACTAGCATATCAAAGCCGAGCTTTTTCTCATCAAGAAGAGCAACTTTGCTTTTTATATAACCATCTTGCTCAAGCTTAGCAATTCGGCGCCAGCATGGAGACTGAGACAAACCTACTTTATCGGCAATTTCTGCGGTTGATAAACTAGCATCTTGTTGTAAAAGTGCCAATATTTGGCGATCTACGTGATTTAGAGACATTTTATTTCTTATTTATCAAATAAACTGGTTAAATTATACAGCCATTTTAAAAAACAGTCTGCATATTTTTGAATTTTTATAACCATTTTAAGCATTAGATAACGCTATTTAGCCAAATTTACCGCTTACAAATGGATTTGTTTGTTTTTCAAAACTCACGGTGGTGTCGCTTCCATGTCCAGAAAGAATTTTTGTGTTATCTGGCAAGGTAAGAATATGCGCTCGTATAGACTCTATAAGCTGCTGACTGTCTCCTTTAGGAAAGTCTGTGCGCCCTATTGAGCCCTTAAAAATGACATCTCCGACAATCACGGTTTCGTATTGCGGTTGGTAAAAAACAATATGCCCTGGCGTGTGGCCTGGGCAATGTTTAACAACAAAGCTAAGCTTACCTACGCTTACAACATCGTCATGATTTAACCAAATATCAGGGTAAAATGGAGCTATAGGTGTAAAGCCAAACATTTGGGCTTGCATTGGTAAGTTTTCGAACCAAAAAACTTCATCTTTCTGAGGGCCAATTATTTGTATGTTAAAGTGCTTGCGCAATATATCGGCACCACCAACATGATCTGAGTGACCATGAGTTAGCCAAATAGCTTTTAAATCTAATTGCCTGTCATTCAGCGCAGTAATTATCTTATCTGTATCACCACCTGGGTCTATCACCACAGCTTGGTTAGTTTCATTACATATAACAATTCGGCTGTTTTGAGCAAAAGGGGTAACCGGTATAGTAATAACTTGCATGTTATATCTCTTTACTCTTTTGATCTGGAATAACAACAGGCTCTTCAAACGACATTAGTATTGGGTATTTTAAATATGCTTGGTCGTAAAACGGGCTTTGTTCATATAGCCAATTTAAGCGTGCATCAGCATCCTCAGAAAATGATTTATCTTTTAATTTTTCGTCAAACTTAAGTGCAAGCTTAGGATTATCTTTAAGCATTTGGCGTGCAAACGGAATAAGTGCATAATTTTCCATGTATTCTGTACGCTGAAAAATAGTATTAAACTCACCCCACGCAAAAAATGAATCTGGTGCTTCAGGGTGTAATAAATGTACCGCCAACTCACCGGCCTTTTGCTGAGTATTGACTTGATACCATCCATCTAAATCAACATTTATTGCGGGGAGGTAATCAAAGCTTGCCGACACCCTAAAGCGCCCTTCAAATGGAGCTTTATCAAATGCATAATCAATAACTTTGGCCTTTTTTAAAGGCTGGGTATTAGCCCCTTCTAGCTTATTAACTGATACTCCATGTAACTTTAGCTTTTCAATAATATTGCTATAAACTGGTGGAATGAAAAACGCCTTTGGTACTTCTACTGTGCTAATTACTTCTTTTTGCCAATATATAGGTAAGTCTGAATATGTATGAGGTTTGCCAATATACTTAACCTCGTTTTGCCCTGAAAGCGCATTCATACTTGAGGAATACTCAATACCTTTAAATTCACTAATTGTATCAGCTTGTTTTGAATAACCACGTTTAACTATTAACTGCTTAGGTACAAATTCTTGTTCTTTTTTTACCGCATTAGCTAGTACATGGCTATGTTGTGATAATGCATTAATCGCACCATCTAAAAATACATAAGTTCCTAAAACGCGTTGTTTGTAAGGCTTTAGAGAATGGTTTTCAACTAAAATTGTAGGTAATGATTTTAAATCTCCCCATCCATTTGAAAAGCGAGGCGTCGCTACCCAGCCCGCTAGCCCTTTTTTAAAATCGCGTTTATCCATAACAAATACAAGTTGCCCAGGGGTATGCCCCTGCTCAGCAAGCCTTTCATCTATTAACGGCTTAAAGTAATGATTTAATGTATCTGATACTGCCGGAGACTCACTCGCAAATACAGGGTTATACCCATAGGTCACATCGTACTGGTAATCTGCGCCATCAGTTACATGAACATCAACATATAAATTTGGGTTATAGGCATTAATAACCTTTAAAACGCTTTTGACTTCGGGGGTATCTAGT
The DNA here is from genome assembly GCF_900239935.1 of Pseudoalteromonas carrageenovora IAM 12662. Lineage (NCBI taxonomy): Bacteria > Pseudomonadati > Pseudomonadota > Gammaproteobacteria > Alteromonadales > Pseudoalteromonadaceae > Pseudoalteromonas > Pseudoalteromonas carrageenovora. The sequence continues at coordinate 1,656,778 of NZ_LT965928.1, read as the reverse complement.
TTAGTAAAATCACGATTTAAATTGAGGTTATTAGCGTTCGTACGAAAACCCATCTTTGCAGGGCCGCGCTGATTTATGCGATTAAAGGCACTGCTACGCTCGTGCCCATCGACATTTAAAATAGGAATAAATAATATATTTACCTTTTTTAAAATATCGCGGCGTTTTCCTGTTGCAATATCACGCAGCAACATAAACATAGCATCTTTGCCATCTATCTCACCGGCATGAATACCAGCTTGAATAAAAATAGTCGGTTTAGTGCTATTAGCCATTTGCCCAGCTTCAAAAAAACCTTGCTCGCTCGCAACCAACATCTTTATCGCACGTTTGCTATTGCTGTAACCTATGGTTTGAGATTTAAATTGAGTAGGGTTTGCTGCAACTAGCCTATCTACAAATGCCATAGTGTCTTCGTAGTTTGGTGAAATTTCACCTGCAGATAATTCAAAGTCTGTTGTTAACGGACCTTCTTTTTGTAGTAACTCACTGCTTCTTTTACCTTGCCACTGTATTAGGGGTGGTAAATGTGCGTCATATGCCAGACTCGCAGACAAAACCAAAAGACTTGCAAACATATTATTCTCTAACAAACGCTCTAATAACAAAATTATATCAATTAAAGTTTTTTATATTTTAAAACTGCGGTGATTCAACAAAAATACACAGCCAATAACAGTAACTTATAAAATGAATAATGCTAACGTCAATAAAATGAGTATATCCATAAACCTTATATATTTTTTCTACCGTTTATGAGTAAATTTACGCCTCTATAGCTAGGGCGTGTTGATCTTTGATGGTTGAATTTGCAGCAGCATGTTTGGTTTTTAGGCAAGGCAGAGCCTATGAAGTGTGGTTACTCCCCATAAATAGGCGATAACGTAGCATAAATGCCAAACATGCGCTGCCCTTCGGGTTCTGCCTAGGGGCGATAAACTCTTTGTTACTCGGCTTTTACTTAGCCCACTAGGTTACAAACCTCGCGCCGCGATTTAATCGCCCCTAGATTGAACAAATTTCAATCCGCAAAGATCAACACGCCCTAATACCCATTCGCTTAATTAAGTGATCTATTTTAAAGGTGAAGAAACGTGTTGTTAGCTAACCAAAATACTCGCTATTTTGTTGTCCTACATAAAATTTGTTAACGAAGGGGGCGATACGTTTAGCCCCTAAAATTGATTGAGCATTATTACGCATTTGTATTAGTTAATATTTTGAAGATACTCAAATTTTAGACACAAAAAAAGGAGCCATGGGCTCCTTTTTAATACTTATATGAAAAAACTTAAGCTGCCGCTAGGCCTTCTTTTGCTTTTTCTACAAGCGCTGCAAATGCAACTTGGTCGTAAACAGCGATATCTGCAAGGATCTTACGATCGATTTCTACAGACGTCTTTTTAAGACCATTGATAAAACGGCTGTAAGACAGACCATTTTGACGTGAAGCTGCATTGATACGTGCAATCCATAATTGACGGAAAGTACGTTTCTTCGCACGGCGGTCACGGTAAGCGTATTGACCCGCTTTAGTAACAGCCTGGAAAGCTACGCGATAAACACGTGAACGTGCTCCGTAGTAACCTTTCGCTTGTTTTAAAACTTTTTTGTGACGTGCACGTGCGACAACGCCGCGTTTAACTCTTGCCATTTCTAAAAACCCCTATTAAGCGAATGGTAACATACGTGAAACTAGACCATGGTCATTTTTATGAACCATCATCTTAGGACGTAGGTGTAACTTACGCTTAGAAGTTTTCTTAGTCAGAATATGACGAAGATGCGCTTGTTTACGCTTGAAACCGCCAGAAGCAGTCTTTTTGAAACGCTTAGCAGCGCCACTGTGACTTTTTAGCTTGTAAGCCATTGCAATAACTCCAAATGTATTGCTTTAAAATTAGTAAGCAGGCGTGAGATATATTTCTATAGCTCCACTTTTAGGCCTAACTTACTGCCATATTCCGGTGAAAACCCAGCATAAATGCCGCAATTTTACTTTAAAACCGGTTAGCACAGGTGAATATTTGCATATTACTTGGGTACCTGAGCTAAATTCGGTGCGTATTATCGCCTAAAAATTATTTTTTAGCAACAGGCGCCATCATCATAACCATTTGGCGGCCTTCAACACGATTTGGGAAAGACTCAACTACTGCTAACTCTTCTAAATCGGTTTTGATACGGTTTAATAATTCTATACCAATTTCTTGGTGAGCCATTTCGCGACCACGGAAGCGGATCGTAATTTTAGCTTTATCGCCAGCTTCTAAGAACTTACGTAAGTTGCGAAGCTTAACCTGATAGTCACCTTCATCCGTGCCAGGACGGAATTTGATTTCTTTAATCTGGATTTGCTTTTGCTTCTTCTTCTGCTCTTTTAGTTCTTTGCTTTTTTCAAAGATGAACTTACCGTAGTCCATAACCTTACAAACAGGCGGCTCAGCATTTGGGCTAATCTCTACGAGATCAACACCCGCTGCATCAGCCATAGCTTGTGCGTCTTTTAATGACTGAATTCCAGCTTGTTCGCCGTCGATGTCGATTAAACGAACTTCTTGAGCTGTAATTTCTTCGTTAATACGATTTTTTTGAGCTGTTTGTTGCCCTTTCTTGCCGCCTCTAATAGTACGTTCCTCCAAGAATATCAATAATATAAGTGTGTAGTTTGGCTGTTTGTATATGCCCTACACACTCGATTTTTTTTACTGTCGACTTTTAATTTCTTCGCTAATTTTAGCTACAAAATCATCAACATTAAATTTGCCTAGGTCTTCACCTGTGCGAGTACGTACTGCTACTTCTTGTTGTTCAACTTCTTTATCGCCAACAACAAGTAAGTAAGGAATACGCTTAAGTGTATGTTCTCGGATTTTAAAGCCAATCTTCTCATTTCTCAAGTCAGCTGCGGCTCTAATTCCAAGTTTATTTAATTTTTGTACAATTTCCTGCACATAAGGTGCTTGTTTATCGGTGATATTCATAATCACAACTTGCTTTGGTGCAAGCCACGTTGGGAATAAACCAGCATACTCTTCAGTTAAAATACCAATAAAGCGCTCAATAGAGCCTAATATAGCACGGTGTATCATAACTGGAGTGCGTCGTTCGTTGTTTTCAGCTACATAAGTTGCACCTAAACGACCTGGTAATGCAAAATCTAGTTGCACTGTACCACACTGCCACGCTCTGTCTAAACAATCGTACAAAGTAAATTCAATTTTAGGACCATAAAACGCCCCTTCACCCGGAAGGTAATCAAATTCAATGTCGTTTGCTTTAAGTGCATCAGCTAATGCTAGCTCAGCTTTATCCCACACTTCATCGTCGCCAATGCGTTGTTCAGGGCGAGTTGAAAGCTTAACTACAATTTTTTCAAAACCGAACGTCTCATATGTATCATAAACCATCTTAATACACGCTGACACTTCGTCCATTACTTGTTCTTCAGTACAGAAAACGTGAGCGTCATCTTGTGTAAAGCCACGTACACGCATTAAGCCATGTAATGCACCTGATGGTTCATTACGGTGACAACAGCCAAATTCAGCCATACGAAGCGGTAAGTCACGGTACGATTTTAAACCTTGGTTAAAAATTTGTACGTGGCCTGGGCAGTTCATTGGTTTAATAGCATATTCGCGCTTTTCAGACTCAGTGGTAAACATTGCGTCTGAATATTTTTCCCAGTGACCTGATTTTTCCCATAATGAACGGTCCATCATCATTGGACCTTTTACTTCTTCGTAGCTGTATTCACGTAGTTTTTCACGAACAAACTCTTCAAGCTCACGGTAAATGCTCCAACCATCGTTGTGCCAAAATACCATGCCTGGCGCTTCTTCTTGCCAATGCCACAAATCAAGTGCTTTACCAATACGACGGTGATCGCGTTTTTCAGCTTCTTCTAAACGCTTTAAGTACGCTTTAAGTTGTTTTTTATCGCCCCACGCTGTGCCATAAATACGTTGTAGCATTTTGTTTTCAGAATCACCACGCCAGTATGCACCTGCTACCTTCATTATTTTAAAGTTTTGGCAGAATTTCATGTTTGGTACGTGAGGACCACGACACATGTCTACATATTCTTCGTGATGATATAATCCTGGACGGTCATCTTTTGCAATGTTCTCGTCCAAAATTTCAATTTTGTATATTTCGCCACGCGCTTCAAACGTATCGCGTGCTTCTTGCCAGCTTACTGTTTTTTTCACTACGTCGTAGTTTGTTTTTGCAAGTTGCAGCATACGCTTTTCAATGGCGTCTAAGTCATCTTGTGACAAAGAATGTTCCATATCGATATCGTAGTAAAAACCGTTATCAATAGTCGGACCAATAGCCATTTTAGCTTCAGGGAAAAGTTGCTTAACTGCATGTCCAATCAAGTGAGCACAAGAGTGACGAATAATTTCTAAGCCGTCGTCATCTTTAGCGGTGATGATTTCAAGACGAGAATCTTCACTAATAAGATCACACGCATCAACACGATCGCCATTAACACGACCTGCAATGGTTGCCTTAGCAAGACCAGGGCCAATATCGTTTGCTACATCAAGAGTACTTACAGGGTTTTCGAAACTACGCTGACTGCCGTCAGGGAGAGTAATAACTGGCATTATAAATCCTTACATACAGTGGTGACACCTACAATGTATCACGTGTATTTTCTAATAAAATTAAATGAGAATGACTCGACAACGCTCTTACGAATAAGCATTGACTATTTTTCGCCTTAGTTGGCTAATGTAGATGCTGAGTCTGCTCAACTACAAAAAAGATATTGTCGCGTGATAGAGTAACAATTACAAGTTTAAAGCGCCTACATTCAGCGTTATTTTACCTTATTAAGCTATTTTTAGTGCTGCGTTAAGTAATTTAAATCAATAATGTGACAATTTTAAATATCGCATTAATTAAACAACAGTTAATTGCTTGTCCTCGCAATTTAATAGAGGTTGGGTATAATACGAAGCAATTAAGTTATATTAGAGAACAGCAATGAGAACATGTGGTGTAGAAATTACCGGTAGTGACGTACTACTTTGTATTTTAAGTAAAGATAATGACGTATTTGATATTCGCGATGTGCGCCAAACACGTTTTACCTTAGGTAATGGCAATGACACTGAAGTAATGCGCAAATTTCAATTTGATTTTGCAAAGCTAATGCAAGATTACCAAATTGACTCTGTGGCTATTCGCGAACGCCAACCTAAAGGTAAATTTGCAGGCAGCGCTAAAGGTTTCAAAATGGAAACTGCTATTCAGTTAATTGAAAACTTAGATGTTCGCGTGTTCTCAACAACCGAGATTAAAGAGCAAGTTAAGCGTAACCCTATCCCTATTGCTTTTGAAGAAACCGGCCTTAAAAAATATCAAGAAAATGCATTTGTTAATGCCTACGTATACATTATGAAAAAAACGTACCGTAGTGACGAAATGTAATTTAACAAGCTTTAAAGTAAAAACGCGCCCAAATGGCGCGTTTTTTTTGTATAAAACCTAGAGTTACTCAGCTGGCTTTAAAAAGTAAGTTTGTGCAAGTTCATTATGAATACCCGCTAATTCAATTTGTATTTGGTCAATATATTTATGCAAAAAACCATTTTTTAATTGTCTGACTTCTTCTGACTTTAACTCTTTAATTGCAATCTCAATTAAATCGATAATACCTTTTGAGTTTGGTAAAACACTTACCTGCTTTTTTAACTCCATTAAACAAAACATTATAGAGCGAGGAAACACTTCACTGTGCATTACAAATTCAAGCACATCTGAGCGCTGCACGCGCACACCCATCTCTTGTCGGTACATTTGATAAGCACTGAGTGAACGTAATAAACTTATCCATTGAATATTTTCAAATGGTTTTGCCTCATCGCTAGTAATAAGTGTTTCTGAGCGAATATCTAAAATTCGCGAGGTCATATCTGCGCGCTCTATTAATGAGCCAAAGCGTATAAAAGTAAATCCATGATCGTGGTTAATTGTCGCATCTAACGCACCAAAAATTAAATGAGCTGACTCGATAATTTGTTTTAAATAAGCAAATCGACCGCGCTTTGTTAACCCTTCTTTTTGGTTATCTTTTACATAATAATACAAAGAGTTAATTTCTTCCCATACATCACGCGGGATAACGTCACGAATGGTACGTGCGCTTTCGCGAGCACTAATAATCGAGTTCAATATCGAGGAGTTATTATCGCTACCTACCAATAAATAACGCAGTGCTTTTTGCTCGCTATAATCGGTATGGTTTTCTTGGTATGCTTTTCGTGCGCCAATAATATCTATTAACGGCTCCCACCCAGTACAAACACCTTTTGGTAAGTCCATCATTAGCATGTTATTTACGTTGATCAAACGGGCCACATTTTCAGCACGTTCAACATAGCGAGCAACCCAATATAAAGTTTCACCTACTCTTGATAACATATTATTAAGCCTCCTCGTCCACAATCCATGTATCTTTGCTGCCACCGCCTTGTGATGAATTAACGACTAAAGAGCCTTTCACCATAGCAACTCGCGTTAAACCGCCTGTCGTTATTTGTGTATCTTTACCTGATGATAAAATAAACGGCCTTAAATCAGCGTGGCGCCCATCTACTTGCGTTCCATCAAGCGTAGGGACAGTTGATAAATCAAGTGTTGGCTGTGCCACCCAGTTGCGCGGATCCGCTTTGATTTGAGCAATCGTTTCTTGTTGATCTTTTTTAGTCGATTTAGGGCCAATTAATAATCCATAACCACCAGACTCGTTAGCTGGCTTTACAACAAGCTTATCAATGTTTTTAATAACATGGTCACACTCTTTAGGATCGAGGCATTTAAAGGTTGGTACGTTTTCAAGCTTAGCTTCCTCACCCAAATAATATTTTATTATTTCAGGTACATATGCATAAACAACTTTATCATCGGCAACACCTGCACCAGGTGCATTCACAAGAGCTACGTTCCCTTTAGACCAGGCACGCATCAAACCAGGGACACCTAATTGGGACTCAGGTAAAAATGCTTCTGGGTCTAAAAATAAGTCATCTATTCGACGGTAAATTACATCAACTCGTTGTAATCCAGTTATGGTTCGCATGTATACACAGTCGTCTTTTTCGACGACTAAATCTCTGCCTTCCACCAGCTCACACCCCATTTCTTGAGCAAGGTAACAATGCTCAAAATATGCCGAGTTAAATACGCCAGGCGTAAGTACGACCACTTCGGGTTTATCTTGCTTACGTGGAGACATAGCCGCTAACGTATCAAACAATTGCGATGGATAATCATCAACAGGTAAAATAGTGGCTTGTTCAAATAGTTCAGGAAATACCCGCTTCATTACAGAGCGGTTTTCAAGCATGTAAGATACACCAGAAGGCACCCGCAGGTTATCTTCAAGTACGTACATAGTGCCGTTGCCATCGCGCACTAAATCAGAGCCACAAATGTGTGCCCAAATTTTATTAGGTGGGTTAATGCCAACACACTGAGTACGAAAGTTAACGGACTTTTCTAGGAGTCCTTTTGGGAAAACCCCATCTTTTATAATTTTTTGATCGTGATATAAATCATCAATAAATAAATTTAAAGCCTCAACGCGCTGTTTTAAACCAACTTCTACACTTTGCCATTCTTTTTTACCAATAGTACGTGGGATAATATCAAACGGCCATGCTCTATCGATCATGTTACCTTCGTTGTAAACCGTAAAGGTAATACCCATTTCCTTAATCGCTAAATCAGCAACCGCTCTGGCTTTTATGAGTTCTTCTTCAGATAAACCAGCAAAAAATTGCGCAAGCTGTTTGCCATGTGATCGAATATTTCCTTGTGCGTCTATTAATTCATCAAAAAAGCCATTCGTTTGGTACGCTTTCCAATCAATTTTCATACACCCTTCCGTCTTATCCATAATAACTATGAAGTTGTTAATTTATTCTAATCGAATCATATCTACAGCTACGTCAAGTAGTTGAGACCCCCCACCAAATACAACACCTTTAAGCGGTGTTACATCAGAAAAATCACGCCCTACTGCAAGTGTTACATGTTGCCCACTTGGTAAAATATTATTTGTTGGATCAAAGTCTACCCAGCCAAAATCAGGAACAAACAGTGCAAACCATGCATGGGTTGCATCTGCGCCTTCAAGCTTTTCTTCGCCTTCAGGTGGTAGTGTTTCTATATAGCCACTAACATACCTAGCAGCTAAGCCTATGCTGCGTAAACACGCGAGTGCAAAGTGTGCAAAGTCTTGGCAGACGCCCCTTTTTTGTGCAAAAACAACACTTAAAGGTGTGCTTATAGTTGTAAAACCGGGATCATAGTGAAACTCATGAAATATTCGTGCCATTAAATCTTTACAGGCATCTATTAAATTAGCATTAGCTAAGAACGACACTAACGCATAATCCTTATAGGCTTCCTCAATAGGTGTAAGCTGAGAGGGCAAAATAAATTCAGATATTTTTAATAATTGTGCTGTGTTTGGTTTTGCTAAAAAATCACGCGCTTCTTCCCAGCTAATAACAGCAGTATTTAAGTTTTTATTTGCAGTCGTAATTAGCTCAACTTCACTTATCATGGTCACTGTTAGTTTTTTATGTTGTGTTGCTATTTCAAACGCAGTGACTTTATTATCAAAGTAATCTGTAAACTCTTGAACATAGTTAGCAATGGGCTCTATCTTTATGTGGCTACTATGACAAATCTGCCCACGATTAGTTTTAGGTGTTAAACGTGCTTGGTTTTGGCACAAACTTACAAAATCAGTATAGTTATACGTCGTCGAATGCTTAATTTTATATTTCACGATTGAGCTTGCTCAATATTAGTCCAGTTCAATTTATTAGCCGTTTGTGTATGAGAAAAATACTGTAGTAATAATACATCACAAAAAGTATCTAAGTTTATTCTTATGTTATGGCTAAATTCAATTAAATGTTTGCGCTGTCCGTTTTCTGTTGTTTGCAGGTAATCTTTTTCGGTTACATAACAGCTCGTTTTGGAGAGTAAAATAGCTTTTTCATGAGCTGCAATTACGCCTTGCCTGCGTTTATTGGGTAAATGCTGGCAAAGCTGATTTATTTGTTCAAGTTGAAATAATAATGAGCGGGGGTACTCTGCATCTAGCAATAATAACTCAAGCCCCGTGCCTATTGTTTGGTACATTCTATAGCGGCGTTTATGGGTTACTAAACTCACTTGGCTACTGAGTACGGCCTCTAATAAACCTAGCTCTTCAGGTTCATCTAGTTTTTGGGTGAGTAATGTATTTCCCAAAGACGTTATTTGTAGGCTGCGCTCTATGCGTCTACCTATCTCAAGTAAAAACCAGCCATTACTGTTTGGCATACAATCTGCCAGAGAGCCATTAAAAGCCATAATAAGGCCAATCACTTTATCTAAAATACTTTGAATGGTGCGCGTAGATATATTGATATTAACGTGCTTAAGTATTTTTATTTGCTCGTTCATTTCGTCAATAATACGACGACTATCATGAGATAATAGCTCTTGTACTTGTACCGATGCATTAGCTAAATATTTAAGCGTATTAATAATACTTCCAGCACATTGCTCATCTGCAAGTAACACAAAAGCACTTAGCTTAGCATCACGGGTCTCAAACTCCTCATTTGTAATACTTTGCTCAATATACGGGTATACAATATGCTGCGACTTGATAGCAGTGAGTAACCTAGCAACAATATTACGCCTTATTAAATCGGGATATATAGCAAGTTCGGTATAGCGGTCGATAAAAATACGTAGAATCCTAATCGTATTTTCACAGCGTTCTAAGTAACGGCCAAGCCAAAATAAATGCTCAGCGGTCCTACTTGAAATAATTCCTTCGAGCAGAGTAACGTCCATTCTTTTACGAATAGGTACCGGTGCATTTTGTTCTTCTAAGTCAATATTATCGACCGTGTTTACCCATGTGTCTTTGAGCCACCCCGATTTACCGGCTAAATTTCGTGCCTGTGTAGATAAACACAAGGCTGAGGGCAGTACTTCTATGCCATGCTCTGTAGTTAACGCATAACACCTAAAAATGACAGGTTTGGCTATTAATTTACCGTCTTGCCAAAAGGGGGCACTACTAAATACAGGCTTTTCTTGAAAGTAGTACGCATCTGGATTTTGTTGAATGTGTTGTTTAATTTTTTTTGCATCTAATTCACCATCGAGCTTAAACTCAGGATTTTTGAAGCTTGTGAATTCAAGTGTACTCCAATCTAAATCCTCAGCTTCAGTGGCCTTATAATACTTAGCCCCTGGAATTAATAATGGCTCACCTAAAAGCTGCTCACATAGCTTATCTAAATTAAATTGAATCGCTGCAGATGACAAAACACCACTACCAAACGGATTTAAAACTTTAACGGTGCCCTCGCGTACAGCTTGCAATAACCCTGCAATACCATGCAATGAATATTCAGTTTGTTCTAATGAGTCAATGCTATTGTCAGGGATCCAACGCAAAATCACGTTAATTTTTCCAAGCCCCTGCAATGACTTTAGCCACACTTCGCCGTTTCTAACCGTTAAGTCGGCGCTTTGTACTAAGGTATAGCCAAAGTAGGTTGATAAAAACGCATGCTCATTATAGTTAGGATCGTCTATACCTTGGGTTAAAATAACGATTCGAGGGTCATCCATATAATGAATATATTCATTAATACCCTCTTGAAATAAGTTTAAAAAATCTTTTATTTGCTGCACATTACATTCGGCAAATTCTTCGGCCATTACGCGACGCGCAATAATTCTGCTTTTTAGTAATAACCCAAGGCCAAGTGGGCATTGGCAGTGATCTTTTAATACTTTAAATTCGCCAGAAGGCGTTCGATACACATCAAGTGCCGTAAAAAATAGTTTAAGCTCGTCTTTAGGTAAACTAAAGCCCTCACGCATAAAGTGACTGTCTTGATACAGGTTTTCGGCACTAATGTGCCCATTTAAAAGTAGCTTTTGCTCAGAATAAATATCGTTCTGCACCTTGTTAAGTAATGAGGTGCGTTGCTTGATCCCTTTTTCAAGGGCTTTCCAATCATTGCCGGAGAACATAAATGGCAGTGGATCTAAGTGCCATTGTTGATTACTTTCACTTTTAATATTGCCATTTTGAAGAAGCTGACGAATTTCAATTGCACGACTACTGAGATCTTCGCCCGTTAAGCTTGATAAACGATTAAATAATGTATCCCAATGCTCAGGACTCAAACCACTGTGATTTGCTAACTCGTCATGCCCGTGGCCTTTTTCAAGATACAAAGACAACCACTGTGGTAACTCAGGCATTGCGTTATTATTTATGTACAAATTAAAGTGCTCCACCTTAAAACTATAACATTAACTTTAAGGCTAGAATTGAATATAGATTATTCCACTTTAATTAATTTAAAAGTGGAATAACATCATTATTGAGCTTATTTATGCTTTATTTAAATCGTGGTTGTCGTCTTAAATCAAGCGTATTTGGATAATCCATATTAACGTTTTCTTCATCAGGTACTACAAAGTCACTCACCGTCTCTGCACTAGTAAACGTACGTGTAGCGGCTGATGGGCTCCAACTTGGTTGATCAGATGCTAACAACGATGGCGTGTGACCGTGTTCCCAAAAACGTGCGACTCTACGCCCTTCTGCTTCAAATGCATTAACAGGTAACGTTTCAGGGTTGCGTCCTCCGGCATGGCTTACATGATAAACAAATCCGCCTAATGAGCGCCCTTCCCAGGTATCAATTAAATCAAAGACTAATGGTGCATGTACACCAATAGTAGGATGCAGTGCTGTAGGTGGCTGCCAAGCTCGGTAGCGAATCCCCGCCACAAGTTCATCATGCCCTTTTCCTTTAACCCCTTTTAACGGCACTCTACGGCTATTACAAGTAACAATGTATCTATCGCTTATAGCGCCTTTTACTTTTATTTGTACACGCTCAAGGGATGAATCTACATAACGTGCAGTACCTGATGCACTCGCCTCTTCACCCAGTACATGCCAAGGCTCTATTGCGGTTCTTAATTCTAGCGTTACGTTATCGAGTTCGCGTGTGCCACAAACCGGAAACCTAAATTCAAAAAATGGATTAAGCCAGCTTAATTGAAACGCAAAACCTGCTTCTTGTAAGTCACGCGTTACTTCAGCTAAGTCGTCTTCAACATACTGAGGCAATAAAAACTTATCATGAAGCTCTGTACCCCACCGTACCAATGGTTTGTGGTAAGGTTTTTTCCAAAACCAAGCAAGTAAGGTACGCAGTAATAACATTTGCACTAGGCTCATTTGCGAGTGCGGCGGCATTTCAAAACCTCTAAACTCGACAATACCTAAGCGCCCCGTTGGTGAATCAGGTGAATACAGTTTATCAATACAAAACTCAGCTCTGTGCGTATTACCTGTTAAATCGACCAATAAATTACGTAGTAGTCTGTCCACTAGCCATGGCTCAGGCACTTCGCCCTCAGGCATATGCGAAAAGGCAATTTCAAGTTCATAAAGCAGCTCATCACGCGCTTCATCTACACGTGGTGCTTGGCTTGTAGGGCCTATAAATAAACCTGAAAATAAATAAGATAACCCCGGATGATGCTGCCAATAGGTAATAAAGCTTCTTAATATATCTGGACGACGTAAAAATGGGCTTTGATCAGGCGTTTCGCCTCCAAGTGTTACATGATTACCACCACCAGTACCTGTATGGCGACCATCTGCCATAAACTTATCGGTACCTAAGCGCGTTTGTTTAGCAAGCTCATACAGTGTTGTTGTTCTATCAACTAGCTGCTTCCATGAGGTTGAAGGATGTATATTTACTTCAATAACACCAGGGTCAGGTGTGACTGCATATTTTTCTATACGGCTGTCTTTCGGCGGGCTGTAGCCTTCTATAACAACGGGTATTGAAAGCGCTTTAGCCGTGCTTTCTATTGCATTTAATAATGCGATGTAATGTTCAAAATGACTCGTTGGTGGCATAAAAATATATAAACGCCCTTCTCGCACTTCAAGTGCCATAGCCGTTTTGATCATTTCACTACCAATAAAGCCTTTTTTAAGTTTTTTAGTCTTCTCAAAACTTGCTGGTATATCAAATGGGTCGCGGTCAATTATATTGCCGCTCCACTGTAAACTATCAAGTGGAAGTCGATAGCCCAGCGGTGATTCACCAGGTAGTAAAAAACAGTGTTCACGTTTAAATTCCCACAGGCAAGATTGCCAGCAGTGTCTACTTTCATTAAATTGTAATGGCAGCACATAACCTACAGGGTTTTCTATTCCTTTTTCCATTTTTGCTAAAAAGCCTTTTCGGCTCATGGCATTTAACAACTCAGGCTCTTTTGGGCCGACCTCATTAGGTAGTGAGGCCTCTTGCCATAAATGATATAAAATATCCTCATAGGCAGTTGTAATTGCTTTTGTTTCTAAGCCTATTTGCTCGCAGAGCTTTTCGGTAAAGCGTTTGGTGTCTGTGTGATCTAATTTATAGTCTTTATTAGGATCAGCGAGTAAGTTTGTATCTTTCCAAAGCGCTTGTCCGTCTTTGCGCCAATAACATGCATATTGCCAACGAGGTAATGGTTCGCCTGGGTACCACTTGCCTTGTCCGTAATGTGTAAAGCCGCCTTTTGTATATACCTTATTCATAGCAACAAATAAGTTTTGGGCAAGTACGCGCTTTTCTTTGCCGTCAGCTTCTGTATTCCATTGCGGGTGCTCCATATCGTCTATTGAAATAAACGTAGGTTCACCGCCCATGGTTAAATGGATCCCTTCTTGATTGTAAATATCATCAACTTGTAAACCTAAACGGTTTATAGCGCTCCACTGTGTTTCAGAGTATGGCTTAGTCACACGCGGGTCTTCATGAACACGCGTCACTTTATTATAAAAACTAAACTCAGATTCACATTCATCAATACCACCCGATACCGGTGCAGCAGAGCTTGGCTCAGGCGTGCACGCAAGCGGGATATGCCCTTCGCCTGCAAATAAGCCTGACGTTGGATCGAGCCCTATCCAACCAGCACCAGGAATGTAAACCTCAGTCCATGCGTGTAAGTCGGTAAAATCCTCTTCAGGGCCGCTTGGACCATCTAATGATTTTTGATCTGACGTTAGTTGAATTAAATAACCAGAAACAAAGCGAGCAGCTAAGCCTAAATGGCGAAAAAGTTGCACTAATAACCATGCAGAATCTCTACACGAACCAGTACCTTTAGTTAGTGTTTCATTTGCCGTTTGAACGCCAGGCTCTAAACGAATGCCATACCCTACCAAGTTATAAATAGCTTGGTTAACCGCTACTAAAAAATCAACACTTCTAATAGGCTTTTCAGGGCGTAAAGACTCAATTAAATCGACGAATTTAGGGCTTGGCTTTCGCTTTTTTAAATAAGGATTAAGCTCTGCTTTTGACACTTTATCGTATTTAAAAGGGAACTCTTCTGCGTATTCTTCTAAAAAGAAGTCAAAAGGGTTAATCACGGTCATTTCAGCAACAAGGTCAACCGTAAAGCTAAACTCTGTTGTAGGCTTATTAAACACAACCCTTGCTTGATAATTGCCAAAAGGGTCTTGTTGCCAATTTATATAGTGATCTTCAGGGACTATTTTAATCGAGTAGCTTTTTATTTTTGTGCGGCTATGCGGAGCAGGACGTAAACGAAAGATATGTGGCCCCATGTTTACCGCTCGGTCGTACTTGTATTGAGTATGGTGCGCTATACCAACAGTAATTGTCATTGATTAATTCCCCTTTAATAATGTATAGCCAGTTAGGTATTACAAAATATGACTTATCCTAAGCAATATTGTGCAATTTATATTCCATAAAATTTTTACTTATACGAGGCCTTAAAAACAGCTAAAAAACACCCATTGGCCATTCACATAGATATTAGCTTTCACAAATTTACGTAATTAAAAAATTTGCCTTTGTTTTGGTGCAAATGCTGCACCAAAAAAGACAAAAATTTAGTCTTTATTAAATTACAACAATTTAAAATATTGAATATTAACAAAGAAAAATATCCATTAATGTTTTACTAACTGTATTCTATAAAACCATTAATGGCTAAATAAAAAACAACTGATTTAAATTATTTCACTTTAAATAAGCACGCCGAGCATTAAAAAATAGTTCATACTAAATACTGCTATTTAAATTTATAAAGCTGTTATAGTGGAGCGATTTTTAACCATTTATGTTTTAAGAATTAGTCAAACTCAGATTAAAGCAAAACGATTAAAGTAATATTAATCTTCACGCTTTTATTATCATCAAATGCACCATGGAAATGTGCAAATGACACACCCTTAATTTAAAGGACACCTATTTTATGCAAACGCTAACTGATACTGGCGATAATTTAGTAAAAGGTATATCTGCGCGTTATGGCCTTAGCTACGATGCCGTAGTGCATATGCTAATAGCAGTAAATCATGGTGGTGGCTCAATGGCACAGTTTAATTGCCCTGAGCTTGGTGGTTCGGGTCAGTGGATGCGAGGCGGTATGACCATGGTTGGTGATATGTTTAATAACGGGTTAAAAAATACCGTCGATAACTTATGTAATGAACTGGCTAACCTTTTAAGTGCTAACCAGGTATTTCCTGTAATACCAGCAGGTACACCAGGTAGCGCTCAATGGTGGCCAACTGATTTGGGTAGCCCCTTTAGTAGTGGCGCGCAAAATAATATCCGTTATGCGGTATTCCCAAACAGGTTAGCCGTTGAGCTAAATGGTCAAATAACTATTTACGATACGCTTGATCACCAAATTAGTGGTGTAAGCCAGCAACAAGGTAGCGAAACTTCCCTTACGTTTAACAGCCAGTGGGGAAACATTAGCGTAAATAGTTTGCCATTAATTTCACAACCAACAGATACTATTATTCAGTCTGAGCAACAAAATTTTGCACAAGCAACACAAGCCCCTATTGAGCAACCTGTAAATAACCCAGCAAGTGATCAACAAGCTCAGCAAACGCAACAAATTGAGCCACAAAAAGCGGTAAATAATATAATAAATACACAAGGGAATGTTTTGCCGTTTTCGGTAGCTGAAACCCTCGAAATAATCGAAAAGCTTGCGCATTTAAAAGAGTTAGGTGCGCTAAGTGAAAGTGAGTTTAATACTAAAAAGACTGAATTATTACAACGCATATAGTGCGTAACTTTGCGACTGTTCACGTGCATAACCCGTTTTGTTGTTTATGCCCTTTTTGCTAGTACGGTAAAAATATGAAAACCTTTAAATGTAACTGTAAAGATAACCTCACCATTTTTTTTGAAAGTAGTCATTGTTTAGCCTGTGGTCGTACTTTAGGAATTGACGACAATTTTAACCTTGTTGAACCCTACGAATTTAACGAGGAAACAGGATTATATTTCAAGGCAGAGCAACCCGATGTGCCTTATCAAAAATGTGATAACAACGCACACTTTGGCGCATGTAATGGCATGGTTAATTTGAATACGTTTGACCCCCCCGTAGATAAAGACGAAACGCTCTGTTTTGCGTGTCGCTTTAATGAAACAGTTCCCGATTTAACTATAGACAAACATATTCCGCTTTGGCGCAATATGGAAACGGCTAAGCGCCGTGCTTTATATACTTTAAAGGCACTTTGTGTTCCGCTTAATAACTTAAACCAAGACCCTGTAAATGGTTTAAGTTTTGACTTTATAACAGACAGAAACGTAAACGATCACTTTGTCACAAAGCTCGCAGGTCATGAGGATGTATTTACCGGACATAATTGTGGGCATATCACTATAAATTTAGCTGAAGCAGATGATATAGCGCGCTCACATACAAAGCATGCAATGGGTGAACGTTACCGTACTTTACTAGGGCATTTTCGCCATGAATTAGGCCATTATTATTTTGATCAACTCATTGCCAACTCACCAGAGAAACATGCTTTATGTAAGCAATACTTTGGCGATGATGCGCTTGATTACCAAGAAGCCCTCGACATACATTATAAAAATGGTGCACCCGCTAATTGGCATGAAAACTTTATTAGCGAGTATGCCACTATGCACCCATTTGAAGACTGGGCTGAAACATGGGCTCACTACATGCATATTATTGACACACTAGAGACTGCAAAAAACTTTTCAATTACAGGCTCTATTACCGGTAGCGAATATGAAATAGATGAAGCTGATGAGCTAAGACTGCCACAAAATTCACACTATTTTTATGGGCAAACTTCAATAACATCAATTTTAGATAGTTGGATGGAGTTTTCGATTATATTAAATTCTCTTAACCGTAGCATGGGGTTAGCCGATGCCTATCCGTTTGTGTTAACGCAAGCAGTAAGAACAAAGCTTGAATTTATTCATCATGCGATTCACAACAGACTTAACTTAATGCCCAAATTAGTTAACACACATACTGACTAACTTAGCGTATTTGGCATAAGGTATTAAGAAACTTATGCCTAGCTTTAGATGCAACCCTTATATACTACCTCACAATTATAGCTAATACATTAGTCTAACCACCCTTCTCTTTGTCGACAATATATGTTTATTTAAACTTTAGTTTATGTACGTCACACACATCGACACGGAGAAACACATGCACACACAACATAAAGCGGTTAAAGAAGTAGAACTTATAAACACATTGCCGTTGTCACAAAGCTATTTTAAAGGCTCACGAAATACACCTTTAACCAATAAAACCATTGGTGCCTACTTTGATTTTATTGTCGACAAAAACCCCAATTCGCTCGCGGTGGTAGTAAATCATCAAAACATCCGTTTAACCTATAAAGAGTTTCAAAAAGAAGTAAATCAACTCGCTATGGGGTTATTAGCCATAGGCGTTAAGCCAGGAGATCGGGTAGGAATATGGTCACCAAATAATATTCAGTGGTGCCTAACTCAATTTGCTACCGCAAAAATTGGTGCCATTATGGTATGCATCAACCCAGCCTATCGGCCAAACGAGCTTCAATATGCATTAAATAGCGTTGAATGCTCTACACTCATTACGGCTTCACAGTTTAAAGGCAGCAACTATATAGATATGCTAAATAGTTTAGCGCCAGAACTTAAACATTGTGACAATGGCAAGCTTTCAGCTCAAGCCTTACCTAGTCTTAAAAATGTGATCCGCATTGGTGATGAGATAAGCGCTGGCATGTTTTCGTTTTCAGATATTATGAAGATGGCCACGTCAGCTCATGAGCTTGAACTTAACGCTATTGCTACAAATTTAAGTGCCGATCAGGACATAAATATTCAATTTACTTCGGGCACAACAGGTAACCCAAAAGGTGCAACGCTTACTCATAAAAACATATTAAACAATGCGCTATTTGTAGCAGAGTCCATGCATTTTACTGAGCAAGACAAGCTATGTATTCCCATTCCTTTATATCACTGCTTTGCAATGGTGCTTGGCAGTTTGTTATGTGTTGCAAAAGGAGCAGCAGCTATTTATCCAAGTGATTCGTTTGATGCAAAAACAACGCTTGATGTAATTGAGCAAGAAGGTTGTACAGCACTGCACGGTGTTCCCACTATGTTTATTAGTCAACTTGAGCTCAGCACCTTTAATGAATATGACTTAAGGTCACTTAGAACGGGGGTTATGGCAGGCTCTACTTGCCCTGAACAAGTCATGCGTAAAGTTCAAACCCAGATGAATATGCATCAGGTTTTAATTGCGTACGGACAAACAGAATGCAGCCCTATAAATAATATAACTGAAACAGACTCATCAATAGAGCGCCAAGTAACCACCGTTGGGCGCGCCCTTGCTCATACTGAGGTTAAAATTATTGATGAACTGGGTAATATTCAAAAAATAGGTTTACCCGGTGAAGTTTGCTCTAAAGGCGCAGGCATAATGCGCTGTTATTGGAATGACGAAGAAAAAACAAAAGCCACAATAGATAGTGACGGCTGGCTTCATTCAGGCGATCTAGGTGTTATGGATAGCGAAGGGTTTGTTAGCATTGTTGGGCGAATTAAAGACATGATTATTCGTGGTGGTGAAAACGTCTACCCTCGAGAAATTGAAGAGGTCCTTTATACATACCCCGGTATACAAGATGCCGCTATATTTGGTATTAGCGATGAAAAATACGGTGAGGAAGTGTGTGCGTGGATTCAGCCAAAAGAAGATGCAATACTTGATGAGCAAGCAATTCGTGAATTTTTAAAAGACAAATTGGCCTACTTTAAAATGCCTCGGTATATTCGTTTTGTAGAAAGTTACCCAATGACAGTAACGGGCAAACTACAAAAATTCAAAATGCGTGAGCAAATGCAAGAAGCGCTATCAGACAAAGCCTTCTCTTAATCTCAGTCCCTAAATACAAAAAAGCTCAGCATTTGCTGAGCTGTTAGGATCTGTTGACCTTTAAAGATTAAATTTACAAAGAGGTTAACAGTCACTCGCTTTATTTACTCTGCAGGGCGGTATTGCTGCTGAACGCCAGTTAAAAATAAACGCAGTATTTGATCGTTACACACTCGGTAATGCTTGTTTTCTACTTTACGAGAAAACGCACTTAATTCGTGTTTACTCAAATCAAAGTCAACAAGTGCAAGCGTTGCTATTACATCTTCTGCTTTCATGTTTAGCGCAATACGCAGCTTCATAAAAATAATATTATTATTTAGCTTACTTTCTGGTATTGGTTGCTCACCGTCACGCTTACCGCGTTTAGTATTAATAAACCCGTTTAAGAACGTTGCAAACTCAGTGTCTGAAATTTTAACAAACTCTTGCTCGCCCTCTTTTATTAACCATGCAATGACTTGCTCTGTAGTTACTATAGCCTCTGCTGCAGCAAAAATATCAACCATGGCAGTATCTGTTAAGTTAAAGGTGTAGCGAAGACGGCGTAAAATATCGTTATTTGTCAAAGTAATTTCCTGAGTAAGGGAGTAGTAAGGCTAAGCAATAGCGCTCAACATTTTATAAACGCGCAGTTTAGCAGCTTTACAAACCCGACCCTATTGTTTTAGTAAGGTTAATTGCCAAGTACCTTGGCGGGATCAACACGTGTAGCTTGCCATGCAGGGTAAATAGTGGCAAATATTGCTAATACAAATGTGACTATTACAGTTATACCAATATCGCTAAGTACTAATTTACTTGGTAAAAACTCAATAAAGTACACGCCCTCAAGCGGGTTAGCACCAAACAATTGGCTTACCCAAGTAAATAGTTCACTAATATTTAATGCAAGTACTACCCCAACTAAAGTACCCAAAAGAACACCAACTAAAGCCTGGGTTAAACCTTGCATTACAAAAGTAGCTAAAATAGTGCTGTCTTTAGCGCCCATGGTTTTTAAAATAGCTATATTGCCTTGTTTTTCTCGTACTTCCATTACCAAAGAGGACACAATATTAAAACTCGCTACAGCAATTATTAAAAACACCACTATATAAACGATAGTGCGCACCATTTGAATATCTTGATACAAGCTGCCTTGCGTTCTAAACCAACTAGACACATAAACATAATCACTAATACTTTGCCCTACTTTGAGCGCTATTTGGTGAGCCGAAAACACATCATCAACCCTCAGGCGAAGCCCAGTAACTTGGCTGCTATCGTAGCCTAAAACGCTTTGCGCTTTATTTAAATGAATAAACGCAGCAGTGCTATCTATTGGCCCACCCATTTCTATTATGCCAGCTAAAGTAAGCGTTACACGTTTAGGTGCAAGTAGTGATTGCCCTTTTTGACTTATTTGCGGAATTAATAAAGTGACATTATCGCCAATGTGAGCATCAAGCAGCACAGCTATTTGCTTGCCTAAAATTACATCTTCTTGGCCAAGCTGGCTTACTAAAGTACCACCTGCAAACTGATTAACAGCCGATACATTTCCTTCAAGTGATGGTTCGACACCTCTTATTTCAACTGCTTTTAATTGGCTTTTAAATTGTGCCATACCATTTACAGCTATAAATGGTGCAGCGCCTGTTACATGTGGCTGCTGCTCTAATCGTTCAACTTTTTCAGGCCAATTGGCAATTGGCCTGCTTGGCGCTACATACTCTACTTGCGGTACAACACTTAATAAGCGATGCACTAATTGTTGCTCAAAACCATTTATTACCGACAGTGCAACGATTAAAACCGCAACCCCTAGTAAAATCCCCACAGTAGAGGCTTTAGCTATAAAACTAACAAATCCGTTTTTTTCGTCTTTATGGCCTGAATAGGCTCTAAAGCGTTCACTTAAAAATGCACTAAGCAACATGCTGCGACTCTTTAATTAATAATTTTCCATCATCTAAATATGCTATTTTTCCAAGCTTATCTGCGAGCTCTAAATCATGTGTTACAACCACAAAGCTGGTATTTAAACTTTTATTTAGCTCATTAATTAAATCGTAAATTTTAATCGCATTTTGTTTATCTAAATTACCAGTAGGTTCATCTGCAAGTACTAATGCAGGTTTAGTTACCAAAGCACGCGCTATAGCAACGCGTTGCCGCTCACCACCAGAAAGTGCTGAAGGTTTATGCGCACTTCTATGAGCAAGGCCTACTTTATCTAGCATCTCCAGCGCGTGTAATTTTGCAGCCTTTGCGCTTAACCCTTTAATGAGTAGTGGCATTGCTACGTTTTCTACGGCACTAAACTCCATCAATAAATGGTGAAACTGATAAATAAAACCCAAATTTTGATTTCTAAATGCAGCTTGTTGAGTGCGTGAGAGCTTAGCTACTTCTTGGTTTTTAATTTTTGCACTGCCCGAAGTTGCGCTATCAAGGGTGCCTAAAATATGCAACAACGTACTTTTACCAGAGCCAGAACTGCCTACAATAGCAAGCATTTCTCCTTGCTGTAGTGCTAAATCAACACCTTTTAAAACTTCAACTTTGTTGTTGCCATCTTGATAAACTTTACTTAAATTTTCGCAGCTAATAACTAAATCATTCATAACGCAGTACCTCTGCTGGTTTTACTTTTTCGGCTTTGCGCGCAGGATATAAAGTAGCTAAAAAGCTCATTGCAATACTACCTAACGCAATAATAGTAAGGCTTAATGCATTAAATTTAACCGGAAGCTCAGCCCCAGCTAATAAGTTCAAGCCTACAAAAGCCAGTAGTTCGTTAATATATAAACTAAATAGCACACCTAAAAAAGCGCCAATAGCAGTGCCTATTACACCGTTATATAACCCTTGTACCATAAATACTTTTTGCACTTGTGAGGGCGTTAAACCAAGGGTTTGTAAAATAGCGACTTCACCTTGCTTCTCACTCACCATCATTGTGAGCGCCGAGACAATATTAAACACTGCCACTAGCACTATAAGCCCAAGTAACATAGTCATAATGCGTTTTTCCATTGCTACAGCAGCGAAAAGTGTTCCTTGGGTGCTGCGCCAATCGGTATGGGTATACTCTTTTAAAATAAACTGGCTTGCTTTAATAAATTCATCAAGCTCAAAAGGCTCATATAACGATACGCTTAAATTTGGTGCAGTATTTTTACTAAGCTTTAATACTCGTTGTAACGACGCACCGCTTGTAAATGCAAGAGCCATGTCTATTTCAGAGCCGGTTTCGTAAATAGCAGCCACTTTAAATAAACGTTGGCTAGGCACACGACCAAGAGGCGTATACGTTGAAGCATTAGGCATAATTACACGAAGCTTCTCGCCTACTCCTACCCCTAATTTTCGGCTCAAGTAACGACTAATTGCAATGTTGTAATTACTGTTCACAACGCTTTGCCAATCACCTTGAACTATTTTATCCGTAACTTTATAAATCGAGCCGTTGTCGTCAAATAATCCTTGTAACAACACACCATGAAGGTCATTGTTAGTCTGTAATATAGCTTCGCCGTGCCTATAAAGGCTGACATGATTTACATAAGGAGATTGCTCTAAGCTTAACTTAAGCTCTGTCATTTGTGCGTTGGTGTGTTTGTTTGCTTGAACCTCTACGTGCGGTATAAGCCCTAACATATTTGTTTTTAAGCTATTCTCAAAGCCATTCATTACACTACTTACAGTAAATAAAGCCATTAAACCAATAGCAATACCGGCAATAGAAAAAAACGAAATAAACGATATAAACGCGTTCCCTTTTGAGGAGCGGCTGTATCTAAGTCCTATAAATAAGCTAACCGGTTGAAACATATTATTTAAAACATTTATGTTAAAAGTGTGCGGCTATAATAGCACGAAGTTAGCGCTATTGAATATGACCATAAATGTAAGAAATAATTTATAAATCTGAGACTTGGCTGATTTTTCAGCAATTTATTTAGTGCAATTTATTCTTTAAGGCCAGCAACTAAATAGTCTAGCAATACACGTACATTAGTAGTTACAAATTGACGCGGCGGATAAATGCCCCACACACCTTCTTGCTTAGGTTGATATGACGTTAAAATAGGCACAAGCTCCCCACTGTTAATTTCGTTCCCTATGTAGTAGTCAGGCAGTTGCACAATTCCTAAGCCTTTTTTAGCACCATCAACAAGTGCCCACCCACTATTGCAGTGTAGCCTGCCAGCAATTTTAATGTGTTTTTCACGCTCACTTTCGTGTACACGCCAATAACTGCTATTACCTATTAAGCATTGGTGGTTATTTAATTCCCCCAAGGTATGCGGCTCACCAAAGCGCCTTAAATACGAAGGTGATGCACACATAATAAAGCGCCGAGCACTTAATCTTCGTGCTTTTAAACTTGAATCTTTTAAATGCCCTAACCGTATTGCTAAATCGAACCCACCTTCTAGTAAATCTTCTTGTTCGTTACTTAGTGTGGCAATAACTTCTACTTCAGGGTGATCGTGCATAAAATTGTGCACAATAGGCATAATAAATGTCTCCCCATACATAACAGGGGCCGTTAGCTTAATTTTTCCTTTAGGCGTAGTTTGATGTGTTGCAAGGCCTTGCGTAGCATCGTCCATTGCATGCTGTAAGTGTTTTATTTGATGTAAAAAAATCTCTCCTTCTTTGGTAAGAACAACTTTTCGGGTGGTACGCGTTAAGAGCTGGGTATTTAAACGTTGCTCAAGGGCGGTTACATGCCGGCTAATATGCGCAACCGAAAGCCCTAGCGTTTTTGCCGCAGCAGTAAAGCTCCCTTCTTCACCGACCGCTATAAATTCGTCAATCCCGTCCCAACGCGCCATTATTACCATACTGTAAAAGTGTTTTAATAAAACAGAGATTATCATTGTATGAGAAACAAATACAATAGTCGCATTACCCAAACAAATTGGGTCTACAATTGATATTTAATACCACTACAAAGGATAAACACATGTCTGAATTTATAAAATCAAAAGCGGCGATAGCTTGGGGCCCTAACCAACCTTTAAGCGTTGAAGAAGTTGATGTGATGATGCCTAAAAAAGGCGAAGTAATGGTAAAAATTACCGCTACTGGTGTTTGTCATACCGATGCATTTACCTTATCAGGTGAAGATCCTGAAGGTATATTCCCAGCTATTTTGGGCCACGAAGGCGCAGGCGTTGTATACGCAGTTGGCGAAGGCGTAACGAGTGTTGAAGTGGGCGATCATGTAATTCCTTTATACACAGCTGAATGTGGCGTTTGTAAAATGTGTACATCTGGCAAAACTAACTTGTGTTCAGCAGTACGCGAAACACAAGGTAAAGGCTTAATGCCAGACGGCACAACACGCTTTTTTAAAGACGGTCAACCAATTTACCACTACATGGGTTGCTCAACGTTTTCTGAGTACACAGTACTTCCAGAAATTTCATTAGCCAAAGTAAATAAAGAAGCATCACTTGAAGAAATTTGTTTATTAGGGTGTGGTGTAACAACGGGTATGGGCGCTGTTACAAATACTGCAAACGTAAAACCTGGCGACACAGTTGCAATTTTTGGCCTGGGTGGTATTGGTTTATCTGCAATTATTGGTGCAAAAATGGCAGGTGCTGGTCGTATTATTGGTGTTGATATTAACACCAGTAAATTTGACCTTGCGACGAAACTTGGCGCAACAGATTTAATTAACCCTAAAGATTTCGATAAGCCAGTTCAAGAAGTGATTGTTGAAATGACTGAGGGTGGCGTTGACTACTCGTTTGAATGTATTGGTAATGTTGATGTAATGCGCTCTGCCCTTGAGTGTTGTCATAAAGGTTGGGGGGAGTCGGTAATTATTGGTGTAGCCGGTGCTGGCCAAGAAATTTCTACACGCCCTTTCCAACTGGTTACTGGTCGTGTATGGCGTGGTAGCGCATTTGGTGGCGTTAAAGGCCGCTCGCAACTTCCTGAAATAGTTGAGCGCTACATGGCGGGTGAATTTGCCCTAAACGACTTTATTACTCATACAATGAGCCTTGAACAAATTAACGATTCATTTGATTTAATGCACGAAGGTAAAAGTATTCGTACAGTAATTCATTACTAATAAGTACTTAGTAAACGACTTAATAAAAAGCCGTAAAACCTAAAGGTTTGCGGCTTTTAAGGATTTTTATGTTAGAGAATATTTCAAGTACAAAAGTAGCTGGTGGTTGGCATAAGCAATATACTCATCCTGCAACAAGTACACATTGCACTATGCGCTTTGCGGTATTTTTACCACCAGGTGCAAGTGAAACAAACAAAGTACCTGTGCTTTATTGGCTATCGGGTTTAACCTGTACAGACGAAAACTTTATGCAAAAAGCGGGCGCGTTTAAAAAAGCCGCCGAGCTGGGTATAGCAATCGTTGCACCTGATACAAGCCCGCGTGGCGATAACGTACCCAATGATGATAATTACGACTTTGGTCAAGGTGCTGGCTTTTATCTAAATGCAACGCAAGCACCTTTTAATACACATTTTAATATGTACGACTACGTGGTTGATGAGCTACCAGAACTTATAGAGCAGCACTTTCCGGTAACAAGTACCAAAGCAATTAGTGGTCATTCTATGGGTGGGCACGGTGCTTTAATGGTTGCACTTAAAAACCCAAAAGCTTATGTAAGTGCCTCTGCATTTAGCCCAATAGTTAACCCAATAAATTGCCCTTGGGGCATAAAAGCGTTTACAGGTTATTTAGGCAATGATAAATCGCTTTGGGCACAATACGATACGTGCGAACTTATGAAGCTAGCAAAGCAAGACGATTACCTACCTATGCTAGCCACTCAAGGAGGCGCAGACGGGTTTTTAGAAGAGCAACTTAAACCACAAAACCTAGTAGCTGTCGCTCACGAGAAAGCTTATCCGTTGACGCTTGAAATGCAAGAAGGGTACGATCATAGTTACTTTTTTATAAGTAGCTTTATTGACCAACACTTATTATTTCATAGTCAGTTTTTGACTGCGTAGTCTCATTAGTGTGTAGGTTTGATTTATCTACTTCTACACACTCTTTCAACACCCTACTCACTTGCCTGCATACTTGTACAGTATTGCTCTCACCTTTTACTAAATTGATCAGTAATGAATCTATTTTCAATCCAATATCAGTAAAACTGAACCCATTTTTGTCTGTAGGTACAGGTTCGAGTGGATTTTTGTAAGGCTCTGAACGAGCAGGACTATTACTATATTTATTATCACGTGCATTTGAATGTGCTTGCCCATCAATTATAGCACCGGCGACAGTGCAGCCACTTAGGTAAATAACACATAAAAATACAGTTAGCGTTCTCATGATTCATCCTGATCAAAAATATTACCTAAATTATATACAACTTTACAAACAGCATTGTAAAAATATGTATATCTAATCAATATAATTAATTTTGAACACAGTAAATCTACTATTTAATACGATGCTTACTCATGTTTTTAAAATTAGTATACGCCTAGTGCTTAAATTCACTTACAAACTCTTTAATAAAACCCACCAGCTGTAAAATAAAAATAACCAAAAAGGGAAGCGCGCCAATAATGGCAACACTTCTATTGAGTGGTTCGTTATTTTGAACAAGTAATACAAAGGCACATAAACCTAAAGCAAAAGACCACCCATATAAACTAGCTGAGTTATTAGTATGCATATTTTTATTTGACGAACTTAACTCTTTTATTACAAGTATTGCTGAGTCTGCTGATGTTGCTACAAAAATTAGCAAAAGCAGCAAGCTTGACCAAATTAAAATACTTCCTTGCCAGCCTAATTGTGCAAAAAACACAAATAATCCTTGTGTATAATCGGCTTTAATAGCCGCTAAAATACCTGCATTATGCGTTTGGTCCCACGCTATGGCCGACCCCGAAAAAACACTAAACCATATTATGGTTACAAAGGTAGGTACAAACACTACGCCTACAATGTATTGCCAGACTGGTCTACCTTGGCTTATTTTAGCTAAAAACACACCTACAAATGGCCCCCAAGCTAACCACCAAAAGTAATAATTATAGGTCCAACCATTTGCCCACTCAGGGTTTTTAAGTACGCTTTCTAATTGCCAAGTACCAGTAGTAATTAGTTGAATATAATCCCAAGTACCCCCTATTGCTATATCAATAATTGGTTTTATCGGTACATAAAATAATAACCATATAATCAGCCCAAAAGCTAAAAAAACATTAAACTTACTCAGCGCTTGAACACCCTTTTTCAGGCCAAGCTTTGCAGAAACCGTATATAAAATAACGATCAAACTAATTATAATAAAACCTGAAAGCAATACCGACTCAACGCCAAGCTTTAACTCCAATCCTTTACGAAGCAATAACGTTGAGTTTGCAATAGTCCCTACGACGCCAAAAAATATTGCAAATATGGCTATAAGTTTAATACTAAAGCTCAACTTTAATTGCCAACCTCTATTAATAACCCCTTTGGTTGCATTAATTACAGGCGCTGTTATATCGCCAGCGTTACCACTTTGAGTACTAAGCTCTCCTAAAACTAAACCAAACACCGCATACAGTGCCCATGCATGCGCTCCCCAATTTACAAGTGTAAGCGCCAAGCCACTAGTTTGAGTGTTTGCATATAAACTTTGTTTTAGTACAGAATTAACTGAATGAAGTGCAGGTTCAGCTACGCCCCAAAAAATTAACCCAGACCCCATACCCGCCGCAAAAAGCATAGAAAGCCAGCCAAACAGACTAAATTCAATCTGGGCATGTTCTCCACCCATTTTACGTTGCCCAATTGGGCTAACCGCAATGGCAATTACCGCAAATAGTAGAAGATTTACCAAAATAAAAAATGGTGCTCCTAACAAGCCTAATAAATCATTAATAACTGGCTGCAAGTTTGTCGTTAGTAATTCAGGAAATAAAAAAGCGACAATAGATAAACTAATGCAAAGTAATAAGGCTGTTTTTTCAAGCTTTGAAGTTGTTAAGTGCAAGTGGCTCTCGCGCATATGTTGTTTATGTTTAAAAGAATAAGGCGCTTTAATACACAGTTCAAATGTTCTTCTGCCAATTGCTTAATTAAGTGAGCTAATTTAGGGTTTTATAGGTGAAAACCTCGGCGGAAGTAATGAAAAACGTGTTATTAAAATTCTCTAAAAAGCAACGTCTGCACATTGCTATTTATGTTCATTATTGAGTAAAAGCGTAACTGATTGTGTAAATGTTTCTAGTTCTTTTAACTTTAGGAGCACAATTAACTAATAAACCACTGTTTTATAATTAGTTTTAAGTTGGCTTATCTATTGCTTTTAATTTACAAACTTTACCAACAGGAATAACAATGGAAATTGATTTACAGTGGAATGAAATCATAGATAATTTAATTCACCTTGGCATAGCCTATTTGCTTGCTCTTCCTATGGCTTACGATAGAGAGCGCAGCCACGATGGTGCAGGATTAAGAACTTTCCCTTTAGTTGCCGTAGCATCATGTGGTTATGCACTAATAGCGATGTCGGTACTAGATGGTGCTGAGGCGCAATCTAAAATGCTGCAAGGCATAATCACCGGCATTGGTTTTATAGGCGGTGGTGCAATTTTAAAAAATAATAAGTCAACATCAGGCACTGCAACTGCAGCAAGTATTTGGAATATGGGGTTAATTGGCATTGCTGTAGCGTATAGCCGTTATGAAATAGCGATATTGCTCGCTGTTATTAATTTTATAACACTCAGGTACGTTAAAAAGTTTAAATAGCCACCAATCTGGATACTAAACTTTTTACAAACTTTAAAGAGTTAGCTTAATGTATATAAACTAACTCCCTCAAATTCGCATGGCGTTATTTTATAACATATAATGCGGGCAAATTTCACCGCGCGTTTTGAGCTTAGTAATGTCGATTACATCCGCAATGCCTCGACTACATCACATTGATTTACTTCGAGGTATTATTATTATATTTATGGTTATAGACCATGGCATGTATTACTGCCTAAATTATTCTGTGACCGATCCGATGACTATTCCGGGGACTGATCCCCTAACCTTTTTCACCCGTTTTGTTTCGCACTTTTGTGCGCCTCTTTTTGTATTTTTAGCGGGGCTGTCTGCGGCTATAACCGAGCATAAATACGCCTCTACCAAAGCATTTTCACAAAACCTGATTGTCCGCGGTTTAGTACTCATTTTGTTTGAATTTACTATCGTCTCATGGTCGTGGAGCTTTAACCCGTTATTTCCTATGTTATACGCACAAGTTATTTGGGCTATAGGTTGGGGCTTTGTAATGCTGGGGCTACTTCGTTTAGTTGGCTTACATGCTGTATTTATAGCGGGTTTGCTATTAGTATTTGGCCACAATATGTTTGATGGTGTAAGTTTTGAGCCTAATACTCTAGCAAATACGCTTTGGTCTATAGCTCATCAAAAAAATGTACTCGAACTGCCTTTCGACTTTAAAATCAGAACAACCTACCCTGTAGCCCCCATTATAGGATTAATGGCACTCGCTTATTGCGCCGGTGTTTATTACAAAGCGAAAGAATACAGTACAAAAGCGATAAACCATGCAGCTTTACTGGGTATAAGTTGCTTAGCTTTATATACAATGCTACGCGGTTTTAACTTATACGGTGACGCTTCAATATTTACAGTTCATAGTAATACTGTTGAAACCGTTATGTCGTTTTTAAACCCAACAAAATACCCTCTTTCCTTACAGTTTATGCTGTTAACAGTTGGCTTGGGCCTTATAGCACTTAAGCTTTTGAGCCACTTTAAAGTAGACTTCTCTCATGGCTTTTTACAAGTACTCGGTAAAACCAGTATGTTTTCATACCTTGTACATTTGTATTTATTGCATGCAATAGCTTGGCTATTAATTCCCTTTTTAGGGCTTAACTTTAGTGATATGACTTACGGAGAAACCCTTGTGGGTTTACCTCCAGGTTATGGGATGAGCTACATAGCAACGCTTACATTTATAGCTGTAGTGATTGGGCTTACCACCTTACTTGCTAAGCGCTACATTACCTGGAAGCGAAATAACAAACACAGTTTAATTGCTAAATATATATAAAATTTAAATACTTTAAAACAAAAACCCCGCATTAGTCTGCGGGGATATAATTAGTAAGTATACTTAGCAGATATTTATAAAAAGCTTTCACCACTTTGTTTAATTATAACTGTTTGAGCCTGAGCGCTTTTTAATAGTAACCCACAGCGCACGTCGTTTTTCGAAATTACAATTTTATCAATAGCGCTTGTATCGTAATCTACTACTTTATTTTCACAGCGAAGCTGCACTTTAGATAAAGGCTTTTCAGTCTTTAGTTCAACTTCACTTTTCGACAATAAAGGTAAAACAGCTTGCTCAGACTCAAGCAATATTTGCTGATTTATATCACCCGAATTTTTATATATATCGTTCACTTGCGCTAATAACTGCGCTTTATTTTGCTCTGAAAAGGTTATAGATTCTATATCGCCTAATGCCTCAATAGCATCGTAAGCGCGCACATAATCTTGCTTTGATATAAACCACTGCAGTGCATTTTTAATCACTCGCTTTTTAATTTGGTCGGGTAAGTTATCCCTAAATAAAAACGCTTCATAAATATGCTCATCAAAGCTTTGCCAGTCTTGTACAAAGTAGCTGTGTTGACTTTTAAGCCACGCGAGTAAAACAATTTCAATAGTATTTTTAGTATGCTCGTTTTCAAGCTCTGTAATATACGTTTTAGCTTCATCGTACCTTTTATCATCAATAAGCTGGCTGGCTTTTTCATAATCGTTGAAAAACCCTGGAGATGCTTGATCGTTAGAAAAACTGGAATGTACATTTTGTGAGCTTACAGTAATAGTTTTAGCTGAAGAAATAGCCCCGCCATTAAGTCGTGCACTTTTATAATTAAGTTTAGAAACGTAATCGATAACTTCTCGTTGATACTTTTTTTGCCCTGCAGTGGCCACAATTTCGATATCAC
This sequence comes from Pseudoalteromonas carrageenovora IAM 12662, assembly GCF_900239935.1. NCBI lineage: Bacteria > Pseudomonadati > Pseudomonadota > Gammaproteobacteria > Alteromonadales > Pseudoalteromonadaceae > Pseudoalteromonas > Pseudoalteromonas carrageenovora. The sequence goes on along the minus strand of NZ_LT965928.1, from coordinate 1,625,452 downwards.
TTACCAGCCCGTTTTCATCAACCACGTAACTGCTTAAATTAATCCCTTCTAGCCTTGATGCACGCGGTGACGTATTAGTGAGCTGGTCGTAATTTTTATTTATCACTTGTGCTGGTACAAAATCATCTGCTGATACTGATAAGGGAGCAAAGGTTGAAGCGAGAGAGAGTGCGAGTAAAAGTTTTTTCATCGATTTATCCATCCTAGATTATGTTTCTATTATAAAAACAAGTCTAGCCTATAATCGCAAGATAAGAAACAACCAACATGATGGTTTTTTAATCAACAGACTATCAGTTTGGTAAAGTCAAAACATAAAAGGCGCTTTAAACAGCGCCGTAAATTCAGTGAAACTATATAAAGGTTAACTATAGTTAATACGCTTAATTAAAATTTATAAATACTAATATAAACGACTAATCATATTCCGGTTTTTTCCAAACTTTTACGTAATCTACTAACATATTAGTAAAAAAGTCATCATCAATATTACTTGAATTACCATCCCAGCCACCTACTTGTAATGATAATATTATATATGAGGGTAAACTACCTACTCTTTCGCTCTCAAACTCCCAGACCTTGTCTCCATCTATGTACATAGCAACATAATTAGGTTCCCAATGCATACCATAAACATGAAAGCCATTGTCCGAGCTATTAAGGTAAAGCTCCCCAGAGTCTTTTGATATATGCTTACTACCATAACCATCCCAGTGAAGAGCTGACCAACTTACACCTTCTCCCCAAGTTCCTAGGTACTCCATAATATCGAACTCCATTCCTTTACCAAAGGTAGACGAAGTGTCACCCCACACGTCTTTAACTAGAAGAGATGAGTATTCACCATAATTTTCATCTGAGTACTCTCCTCCACGAACGTATGCATCATCCGTTGCAACAATATTGTTTTCATTAACAATTAAAATAGGTCTGTCATTTAAATTATTGGTCTCAGTGCTAAAAACTTCAACAAGCTGCTTTCGCATGTAATTATCTACTAATGCAAAACTAGCCTCTTTACCAGCAATTTGTTGATCGCGTATATAATCAGTAACATCAACTTCAATTATATTACCTGTTGTCTCTCCATATCTTTGAACAAACCAAGCAGGATCAATTTTTGGCTTAGTATTCCAAGTAACAGTATCTTCAGACCAGTCCGTTGTAAGTGTTTTATGTATTGCAATACTACTTTTATTTGTTGCTTCTGAGATTTTGAACCGTAAAATTGCGGAGTAAGCAGCTTCATGGACGTCATTAAGATCAAACTTTAATAATGCTTGTCTTCTGTATGAATTATTACCATAAATACCTTTGTCTGGGAGCAACCAAAATGCAGGCCAAGCACCGTGTGTAGACTCGTGCTTTATCCTCGCTTCAAAATACCCATATTGCTGTTTAAATTTTCTAAAAGTGCTGACTTCTGCACCTTTGTATTTATATGATTTACTCCCCTGTTCAAGATTACTTCTCTCTGCCTTAAGCGTTAACATACCTGCTTCAACATCAATATTTTCACCACCCGCATTCCCAGCGATACCACTCATTCCTAAATACTGCTTTCCAACGTGCCAGTAACTTGGATCAAGTACGTTTGAATCAAATTCTTCTTCAAAAGACACAACCCAATCCCCAGAAATAGGCGGAGAAGTGCTTATATCTGGTTCACTTTCAATAAAAGACACAGAGTCCATGTAAAACGTTCCAGTCCCTTGTGGCCCTTGAATTCCAAGCGCTAAAACATTTTCCCCCTCGTTTAAATCAAAATGCTTAAGGTGAATTTGAATCTTATGCCATTTATTATCAATATAATCACTGTGTCCAGGCTGTCCATTTAGTGTCCAAAATTCACTATTGGACTCATCAAGATTTATTTTTAAAGAGTTTTTTCCACGGCGAAACATCAATGTTCCTTTACTGCCTGACACTCTGAAAATTTTTGCTTCAAGAATTGTATCTTTATAAGGAGGGATTTTAGCAATGCGTAATCCAGATTGTGTCCAATTGTGAGCTTTCATCGCTATTGCAATAGAACCATCTGCGACGGGATCATCTGCTTGTGTTAATGATGATTTACTTGATGAAGTAGACCATAATGATGTTCCATTTTGTGGTGTGTCATCAAATAAAACAGTTGAAGCTAAACTAACCTGTGACCCAAAAAATATAATATAAAAAGTGAGGTACTTTGCTCTAATAAGCCATTTAATTAATGATGTTAATTTCATTGCTATTCCTAAGTCGATTAATAATATTGAGTATTAAAATCAGCTCAGCCGAAAACCAAGTGATTAAAAACCTAGTTACAAATAATTGTAAGTACAGTTAATAGCCAAATTAATAATTTTTTAGTTTTAGGAATAGTTTTGATATGGCTTATCTATTAATAAATAGTATGGAACAGATATAATAATTTTCAATTAAAGCCAGCATTAAAACTAATGAGATATACTTACTTTTTCAATTTTTAATTACATATCATAACTTTAAATATAAAAATAATATGATGCTTTTTAAATTGAATTAATATTTAAATAAAAAAAGGCGCTTTAAGCAGCGCCTTGGGATTCAAGTATGTGTGCTTAAAACATATCTTGATAGGAGTTGGTTGTACTAAACGAAATTGCTTTCTCAAAACCAGGAAGCTCTATGCCGTCTTCGCCTATTACAATGTCGTTATCGTCAATGGCGCCATCGCCAAAACGGTATACTAATTCGTACTTACCAAGGTCTGCTTGCGCTTTATAGGTATGTTGCGCAGCAATAACAGATGTATTTTTATCTGCATAATTACTCATAACCTCATCACCATGACGCTTAGCAAGCATTTGTAGTGTTACTTTAGCGCTAAGTACTGTAGCAGTGGCGTTATTACCGCCGAAGCCTTTTGAATTTATAAAAGCTATGTCCATATCGCCGCAATCGTAATGACTGTTACGTATATCTAAGTGATCAGCATAAACATCGTCGGCAACTTTATCTATGGTAGTAATACCCGGCATAATATTATGGCTAAATACACCCAGCGCAATAGCAAGCTGATCGCCACTGGCGGGGGCAATTGTATGCCCTACATAAGCTTTTGGTGCCGTTACTTTCCAGCTATCAATGGCAAAGGTTTGCGCTACTTTATGATAAATAAGTGACTCTGTTACTCTGTTTTGCGGTGTACTTGAACCATGCGCTAAAATAAAGCTGCGGTTTTGTAGTGCGTCTTTACCTAGTAAGCTTGTTGCCAATGCCGCTGATTTTGCCATCGTAATGTAGTTACCAGGGCCCGGTGAGGTGATTGATTTTTTAATACCATCGGCATTTACAAATACATCCGGTACTGAGCCCATAATATCTGCACCTAATTCAAGTGCTAACGCATCGTCCATTAAAATGGCCACTTGTGCGCCTTCACCTAATGTAAAACCACAGTTTTCACCAAATGGGCGGCTGCTTTTACGGTAATTTGGTTCTTGTTCACTGCTTAAATTATCTAAACGGCGCAGGCCTTCAACATTGGCAAGGGCGCTCATATTACCAAAGCCTTCTACTACTTCAGGCGTAATAGCGCATTCAACACTTGCTACCACCGCAACACGGGTACGCCCTGCTTGAATATCGTTTACTGCAGCGCGTAAGTTATATAAAAATGTGGCACATGCACCCGAGGTAGAAAACGTAGTACCTACATTACCTGTAACGTATGCGTTTATAAAATCAGTCGACATCGTGTTTAAGCCAAGTGCTAATTGCTTTGTACTAACACGATCGCCCTGCTGGCGTGCTTTAACTAAACCGCCTAATCCTTTGTCGTCCATTTGACCAATAACTGAGGCTGAATAAGTACCTATTTTATCTGGCTCTACGCTATTCATTATGCGTTGCCAATCAAGACCAGTTGACTTAATCGCATCGTTTGCTGCAAATATAGTGGCTTGCAAACCACGTGGTTGGTAACGGCTGTTATACATTATTGATGGATCAAACCCGGTAGGAAACTGCCCTGCCGATTTAATTGGGTTATCACGGGTAGAATCTAATTTTACATCTAGCTCTGCCGCTATAGTCACTTTTACTTTTTTGCCTTCAAGCTCTTGTACTTTCCAACTGGCAGGCACTGGGGTTGGTAAATCGCGTGCGCGCGTTTCAAACACAATTGCGTTTTCATCAGAGGACTTTAACGTCATCTTTTGCTGCCAAGGCGTGGCATCTGCGTCAAAATGTTCTTTTTCAATTTTACGAATAAGCGTCCCAGCAATAATTTGCTCACCAAAGCGTGCTTCTATGTCGCTTTGCTCAACATTATTACCATCTGTGTCTTGAAGGTTACCATCAACAACGCTTACCAAGTTCATTAATGTGGCGAGGCCTAAAAATGTTTCACTACGATCTTGTGCGTTTAATGCATCTAACACGATACGGCGGTAACCTTGATGAAAAGAAGTTCGGCCTGCGGCGTTAATACCGCCCATGCCTACAATTATAGGTAATGCTGTCATAATTAACCTTTAAAGCGTGTTATTGGAGAAGCACACAGTTTAAATGGATTAACCACAGCACTTTGTGCTTTAATAGCCAAATATTCAGCATTAAAGGCCAAAGAGTACTGGTCGGAGCTTTGGAATGAATAAAAAATCGCTTAATCCCGCGTTAAATATTGCAATTACTGTGTACCCACACTTACTTATTACCAGCTTAACGCTACCCATTGAAATGCTAAGAGCCGGTGAAGCCTATGCAAAAGGGCATTTAAACCAAGCTGACTTTAGACCACTTAGTATAAATTTAATTGCTAAAAGTAATGAGCCAATACAAAACCGTACTGGCCTTGCTATAGTCCCCGATTGCACTACTGCTAACGCACCGTATAACGATTTAATTATAGTACCCGGCATATGGCGAAACCCTCGCCCTGTCGTTCGTACTAATAAAGAGATAGTTGAGTGGCTACAAGAAAGCTTTGAAACTGGCAGCCATATAATTGGTGTTGGTACTGGTAATTGCTTAGTTGCAGAGGCAGGGTTACTTGATGGGCACCCCGCTACAACCCACTGGCATTATGCAAAACAATTTAACCACGACTATCCATTGGTCAGCCTAAAACCCGACTTTTTTATAACCCAATCTGAGCGCATGTATACGGTGGCAAGCTTAAATGCACTTGCCGATGTGATCGTACATATTATTAGCCAATATTACGGCAAAGCAGCTGCGCAGCACGTAGAGCGTAACTTTTCGCACGAAGTACGTAAACCTTACGAAGATCAGCGCTACCTTGAAGGCGCGGTTGACCGCCACCCTGATGAACTTATAGCGCAAATTCAGTTTTGGCTTAAAACCAATTTAGCCAGCGAGTTAAACCTACAAGAAGTAGCGGCACAATTTAGTTTAAGCTACCGTACCTTTACACGGCGCTTTAAGCTTGCAACTAATCAAAGCCCTATAGAATATTGGCAGCAATTACGGGTTGAAGGTGCTAAAGAATTATTAGCGTCGTCTAATTTAACTATTCAAGAAGTGGCGCTTGAGGTCGGCTATAACGACCAAGGCCATTTAACTCGCGTGTTTAAAAAAGTGCTAAGCCAAACGCCAAGCGAATACAGAAAAGTAGTAAGAAGAAAATTATTTGGTTAATGCATAATAGTTATTGAGTGGCTTTTATTGTTATATAAATTACACTATTACATAAAATTCGATTCAGGTTATTGTATGAGCGATGAAATAAAAAAACAGCTTTTTGAGCAACAAAGTGATGGCTCTATCGACGAAAAACTATTTCGCCTTCTTTCGCTTGTGCGCAAACATCTTAAAATGGATGTTGCGTTTATATCGGAGTTTACAAAAACAGATCGCGTTTTTAAAGTGGTCGATAACCAAACCAACAACACCTGTGTAGCAGTTGGTAATTCAGACCCCATTTGCCAAACATATTGCAAAAAAATCTCAGATAACGACCTTGAACCTATCATACCAAACACGCATAAACACCCAATAACTAAGGCTATGCCGGTCACAAAAAAATTAAATATTGGCTCATATATTGGTGTACCTATAGTTTTAGCATCAGGTAAAATTTACGGTACCTTTTGCTGCTATAAAACGATATTTGATAACAATTTAGATAATAAAGATTTGGCGTTTTTAAAACTAATATCAGAGCTTGCTAGCGAGCTAATAGAGCAAAAAGCACAATCTGATACATTAAGTATTGAAACAAAAATACTCATTGAAAATATTATAAAAACAAAAGCCATCACTATTTATTTTCAGCCCATTTTTAACCTAGCGACTAACCGGCTATCGGGTTACGAGTCGCTTTCTCGATTTTTTACTGAACCTTACAAAACACCCGATGTATGGTTTAAAGATGCCGACAACTTAGGACTAGGTGAAGCGCTAGAAATGCTTGCTATACAAAATACCCTGCACTGCATGGATGAGCTTGCCCCCCATGCCTACATAACCATTAATACATCGCCAGCGCATATATTATCGGGTGCAATTAATAACGTATTAAATGATGTAGATTGCACCAGAATAATATTAGAAGTGACTGAACACTCTCCTATTACAAATTACCAGGCTATGCGCTCTGCACTTGAGCCATTAAGAGCAAAAGGCGTAAAGCTGGCAATAGACGATGTAGGCGCTGGGTTTTCGTCTTTTCAGCATATATTAGAGTTAGAAGCCGATATTATAAAACTTGATATTAGCCTTACCCAAAATATAAATAACGACCGTAGAAAGTTTTTATTAGCAAAGGCGCTATGTGGTTTTGCAAAAGCAATTAATTGTTCAATTGTAGCGGAAGGCATAGAAAATGAAGATGAGCTTTTCACACTCAGAAAACTAAATGTAGATAACGTACAAGGCTATTTTATTGGTCGCCCAGCACCAATTATCGAGGCAATAGAGTATCAAGCAGTCACGCTTTAACTAATACATTTTAACGTAGTACGCCACTAAATTAGTGGCGTTAAATCAGTGGCGTTCTGGGTCGTTAAATTCTTTTCGATAATAACGTTTTTGATAATTTTTTACTTTAGTGTGTACCCCTTTGCTGAGGCTTTTAAATTTTGCCTCCAGTACATCTACACCGTATAAAATACCGACCACCAGCACTGAAAGTTTAATAGCAGCGCCTAAATTGTCTGTAGCTATCATTACACCAATTGAAGCAAGCACCCAAATGGTTGCAGCTGAGGTAACCCCTACAACGGCTCCGTCTTTTGCAAGCATAACGCCAGCGCCTAAAAAGCCAATGCCTGTAATTATTTGCCCCACTACACGCGAATGATCAATTACATCCCCTTGTAAGTTAAACGCGGTCGATAAAAACAAATACGTGCCCAGCGTTATTAAGGCTGAGGTACGAATACCCACAGGTTTACCGCGCAATTGCCGTTCTAACCCAATTATGGCACCGCAAAAAGCGGCGGTACCAATGGCCGCCCACGAATAAGGGGCTACATCAATTAAATCTAAAAAAGTCACTCTTTACTTAAAACCTATTAATTATTAGCAATGGCTACTGCGGTTCTTAAACGTTGGCTACCAAATGCTGACATTTTACTAAAATCACTGCGCGCTATAGGCACGTACTGGCAATCTATTGCGAGTTGTTTGTCGCTTCCTGGCTCACAAAATGGGTCGTGAACATACACGCAGTGCTCATCAAGGTGGGTAACGCACACCCAATGAGGTGATTTTTTACCATCAAACCGGTATGTGCTAATTAGTAACAGCACACTAAAGCCTTGACTTAACCACTGTTCAATATGCTCAAGCTCAACATCTTTATGCGTAAGCGGTATATTTGCCTGTGCAATACCATCAACAAATTGTTGATGCACTGTTGCAAGTACTATTTTTTTGTTCTCATTGCGTACGCCATCTAAAAACAAAGGCTCTGTGGTATTTACCATGACCTCGCTTTTAAAGCCGCGCTTATTAGCAGCAAGTGCCAAACCAAACGGATGACAACCACCATGACCCGATGTCATAAAAATAGTGGTGCCTTCGCGCCAAAGTGCCAGCTCATGTGATTGGCTAAGCTCGGTTGTTGGCTTAAGTGCCCCCATTGCCATTAATAACGCCGCTGGCCCACAGGTAAACTCGGTAGTTTGCTGATACCATGGCGTTAATCGCGCTACTTTTAGCTCACTCGTTTGGCGAATATTTTTTTGCATTCGCAATGCATCGCTGTGATCGTCATAATAATCGCTATATTGACCAAACACTCTGTAACCCAAGCTTTTGTATAGCCCAATAGCACTTTCGTTATTGACGGCCACTTCTAATCGTAAGTAAATTCGCCCACGCTCACTGGTTTGTTTTTCAAGCACAGCTAATAGCATTTTAGCAATGCCTTTACCTTGCATTGTGGGTTTTACAGCAAGCGAATATAAACGTGCTAAACGTGTGCCTTTATGGCACCACACAAGCCCATAGCCGCATACTTGCTCGCCATTTTCTGCAACGAGCAAAATACCGTGCTTAGCACTTAACCAGCGCTTTAAACTACGCGGGCTCAATTTATCGTTATTAAAGCAAGCGTTTTCAACGTCTATTAGTGCGTTTAAATCACTGCTAAGTGCTTTTCGAATAACAAGGTTATTCATGTATTAGCCACGGCCTCGCGCTTCTAAGCGTTGTTTAAATTCATCCATAATGATCATGTATAGTTCGTCGCCTAAATAGCCATCTTCTACTTTGTGATCAATACTTGGATTGTCATTTACTTCAAGCACATATGCTTTGCCTTGATGTTCTTTAACATCTACGCCATATAAGCCTTTGCCCACAGTTTTACATGCTTTTAAAGCGGCATCTAAAACAACTTTTGGTAACTCAAAGGTAGGTAGCGTTTCAAAACCACCAGAGAAAAACCGTTTAGCATCGTGATTATAAATTTGCCAATGGTTGCGTGCCATTAAATAACGACACGCATATATAGCGCGGCCATTTAATACACCTACTCGCCAATCGTATTCTGTGTACATGTATTCTTGTGCAAGTACCAATGCGCTATATTCAAACAGATCGGTTAATTTAGCTTCAAGCTCACTGCGGTTTGCAACTTTAAATACACCTTTAGAGAACGACCCTTCAGGCATTTTTAAAACCAGCGGATAGGTAAACGCCTCTTCTAATTGCTCAAGCGTTTGCGCTGATAGATCAGCCACTACAACCGTTTTTAAACTGGGCACTTTTTGATAATTAAACGCATCGTGTAAATATACTTTATTACAACAACGTAAAATAGATTCAGCATCGTCAATTACCACTAAACCTAGGCTTTGCGCTTTGCTTGCAAGGCGATACGTTGGATGGTCAATCGCTGTAGTTTGGCGAATAAATAACGCATCAAACTGGGCAATATTGTCTATTTCATCAAAACTGAGTGCTTGCGCATTAATACCATGTTTAGCAGCTGCTTTTATAAAACGGGCAATGGCATCTTTATCACTCGGTGGTACTTTTTCGTTATGATCAACAAGTATTGCCATATCCCATCTAAAACGGCGCTGCACATTTCCAATGCGCCATTGTGTTTGGGTAAACGTATTTAGTTTTGCTACAAAATTGCTGTATTGCTCATCGTTTAAAGAACTTAGCGAGCCCTGTTGCAATAAGCCTTGCTCATCTACATATAAAATAGGCGCTGGGTATTGCTTAAATACCGATTTAGCCGCTTTACTTTGTAATTCGTTTAGCGCATTACCAAAGTAAATTTCGCCATCAATTTGCCCAACATTTAACATAGGAGCTTGGCCGCTACGAAGCGCATTTATTGTTTTAACACTTGGCAAAACTTGGTGTTTGCGCGCCTCAGCAAGCAAAGAGCAATAATAACCCTTACTCAAGTATTGGCTTGAGTCGCATAAATTAATAATGCGAGTTTTAGGTTCATTATGTTTTGGGTAATCACGTAAGTAACTATTAAACGTAATTACATTTTCGAACGATTGAGCAAGTGTTTGCTCGTTGTTATCAACCACTATTAAGGTTTTAAACACGACTTTTCCTAGTTAAGTCAGAAATATAAAAAGCATGCCTAATAAAATACTCAGCACTATAAATAGAAACACCCATCGTACTAAGTGGGCATTGCGCGTATCACTTAATACGATGGGTGCTTTAACAAATACCTACTGTAAGTGTTAGCGCTTAAATTGCTTAAGCGACATATGCTTTATATGCCCTTTTTAAAAACCACACAAACGAGATATTTTTAGCGTGAAGATAAAAAATATTGATTAACTATATTTTCCTATTAATGCAGATTAAAATACGCAAAATTAATATTTTATGAGCGTTATAAATGTCACATCCTGCCTGCCCACAGTGCCAATCTGAATATGTTTACGAAGACCAGCAACTGCTTATTTGCCCTGAGTGTGCCTATGAATGGAACCCAAATAGTACAAACGATGAAGACGCAATTTCAGTTAAAGATGCCAACGGCACACTACTTAATGATGGCGATAAAGTAACCGTAGCCAAAGATTTAAAAATTAAAGGCAGTTCACAAGTCATTAAAATTGGCACCAAAGCGGTCGTAAGGCGTGTGCTTGATAAAAAAGATCACGAGCTTGATTGTAAAGTAGAAGGCATTGGCGAAATGATGGTAACAGCAAAGTTTGTGAAAAAGGCTAACTCGTAGGTCGGATAAAGGGCGAAGGCATCCTGCATGTCTCGCCAAAACGATCGAAATAATTGATTTTATTCAGTTATCCGTGAGCACTCGTTAACAACCGCTAAACCCAAGTCAATGTGAGCAACAATATAGCCATATTCCTTCTTTGACAGTTTGCCAGTTTTGTACTGTTCTTTTGCCGACTTATGGTTCCATGATTCGCCGCATTTTGGCTCTGGAATTTGAAGCTCTAGGGTAAGTAGGTATTCCTTTTCTTTATCTATGGAATACCCTTTTTTCACAGAGCTTTTCGCGCAGAGGCTAAGTGCATATTCAACCGCAAACTTATCCACGCTTGGTAAGCCAACAAACTCCACATCACACCCTAAAACACGTTCGCCTGAAGCCTTCGTGTAATAAAGCTTACCTGTAGTGCAAGCTGATAATAAAAAGATCATCGCAGATATTGATAAAAACCTATGAATCAAAGTACTTCCTTGTTTACTATTGCCCAGCTCAGCGGGCATTTATAGCGTAGCGAAAATTGCTACGCTCAAACTATTTATTTAGGCTGACACTCATCTTAATTTTCAAAATTTAGGTAGGTGTATAATTAATTATGTTAATGCAAACTAGGGTAAAAGACACAATAACTGGCGCAAACAAGCAAGCTAAAAAAATGTGACCTTTAGAATCTGTCTTGTACTCGTAGTTCTTTTTTACAAAAAGAGGATATAGCCTAGCGGTCATGCTGATTTGAGCGAAAATATACTAGGTTAAGATTCCCAGAGAAAATTTCACTGGTAGCATTTTCATTAGATTCAACGTAAGCACAATCAAAATAGGTATAAGAAGCAGAGTAAAGAAGACCTTGAAGCGGTTGCCCATAATCCAAATCGTGACGGAATTTCGCCCTTCAACTTCTTGCTGAGAAGTAAGGTTACGCCCGCATTCTGAGCAAACAATTTGAGCTAGAGGAAAGGAATCAAAGTTTCCACACTCACTATTATCACAAACTTTAAATGTTCGATGTTCCATATAGCAACCTAACGCCTCGCACAACCGGCGCAATATAGCAGGCTAAAATTAACGACGAAGGAGCTCAAGCCTGCTTTTTTTGCGTCCTTTATGTTTATTACAACCGACCTAGATACGCCTCTTTCGCTTCCCAGTAATTACTTAAACAAGTGCGAGTGTCAAATATTAGGTTTATAATTTTTTGTAGGGACTCTATCGAAAACTGTACGTATTCTTGTTCCATCTGTTTTTTACTGATACGTAAAGACACATAGGTATAACCGTCATTGTCAGTATTTTCCCAATCAGCGTGAGCCACTAAATTTCGTAAACGTCCTGACTCCTTTAAGTTAGCCATTAACTCACCATAGCCATCAAAAGGTTTCTCCATACAGAGATGGAAGTCGTCAGCGAAACGTTTAAACAAATCTACTTTGGCTGAGTACCCCATTTTATGTAGAACTATTAAACCAGTTGAATCAGTTCTATCTGTAAAGGTTTCGCATAAAAATGAATCTAATGAGCTTTCCAGTCCATTAAAATACATAATTATTTCGCCAATAAGAGGCATGGAATCACTTAAGTATGATTCTGCTTTTTCTTCATCTTCTATCTCGTGATAAAGATGCTGTTGAAATTGAGTTCTTTTAGATTTCATTTAGCACCTAAGCCAGAAAAAAATAACAATTTACTGAACACCATTTTGGTGATTTATAACACACCAAAACAGCGCATATAACATACTTCAATAATTCCACTTAATAAGTTTAATGTAAACAGATAATTAGCTGCGCTTTAAAGTTGGCTATGCTTTTTTACACCAAAACGACTTTTAATAATGTTATGAGACAAATTGGCTTTGTCGGATGGCGCTTCGCTTATCCGACCTACATATAAAACCAATGTTTTATAAAATTTCTACCACTTCATATTCATGGTTTTTGCCTGCAATGGTCAGGCTTATTTCATCATCAAGCTGCTTGCCTAAAAGTTGTTTGCCCAGCGGGGCTTCGGGTGTAACAACTTGAATAATTATCCCTTTTACTTCAACCGTTAAGCCGCCTGCGGCTGGGCCTAAATAAAACCATTTTTGTGCGGTGTTTTCATCTTCCAAACGAACGAGTGAGCTTATAATCACTTTATTGTGAGTAGGCTCTTTAAAAATGGCTTCAAATTGCTTAATGCTTTTGTAGCACTCGTTTACGCGCTCGGCTTGGCCTTGTGCTAAATATGCGGCTTCGAGCCCTAGGGTGTCATATTGCGTTTCTGCTACGCTTTCTTCGTGAGTTGCGGCGTCGTGCGCAGCTTTTGCTGCTTGTTTTGCACTATTTAATTGTGCTTCAAGTGCAAATTTAAGGTGTTCAATTACGTGGGTTTTGTTCATGAGGGAGCGCTAATAACCAATACGGTAAACTATGTGGTTAATTTTACCGTTATAAGGCGCTTAAAACCATTATTTTAAGCGCCGATATGTTTACTTAATTATAAAGACTCGCATTTATGGCATATCCATTAATGCTTGGGTTTTTACATCTAGTTTTTCTTCGTAGTTTTTAGCACTTAACCCTAAAAGCTCGGGTAACGTGGCGGCAATACAAATAGATGAGAAGGTACCTACTACAATGCCGGTAAATAGCGCGATGGCAAAGCCTTGTAATGGCGCGCCTGCGAGTAACCAAACACTTGCAACTGTAGCAAGCGTGGTACCCGATGTAATAAGTGTACGCGTTAAGGTGCTTTTTATCGCATTGTTAATAATACTTGCAGGGCTAAGTGCGTTATTAGATTTAACACGTAAAAGCTCGCGTACTCTATCACCCACTATTATGGAATCGTTAAGTGAGTAACCTATAATGGCGAGTAAACTGGCAAGTACGGTTAAATTAAACTCAATACTTAATAGCGAAAATAGCCCCAGTACGAGTAGTAAATCATGAACAAGCGCAACCACAGAGCCTACGGCTAAACGCCATTCAAACCGCACCGCTAAATAAAGCATTACTGCAACCATAGCTGAAAATAGTGCTAAACAACCTTGTTCAAACAGTTCATCACCTACTTGTGAGCCAATATACGCTGATGATAAAACCTCAGCGTTTATATCTGCGTTTTGAGTAATGGCAGATTGCCAATCATTACTATTTGCTGTTGAATCGCTAGGCGCTTCGCGTAGTTGAAAATGGCTATTACCTTGCGCGGTTAGCTCAAACTCGCCATTGTGATTTTTAGTAATAAATTGCTCAAGTTGTTTTAGCTCAACACTTTGGCTGGTGGTAAATTCCGTTAGGTAGCCACCGGTAAAGTCTAGGCCAAAATTAAGCCCTTTTTGACTAAGCGTAAACACCGACAGCAGTACAAGTATGGCGCTCAAAAGCATGCCATAAAAACGCAGGCGCGTACCCGCCTCGCCCTTTAAAAAAGTGTTAAGCATGTACATTTACTCCTGCTTTTTTAGCCAATTTTAAATATAACGTTTGGCTTAGTACTTTTGATACGTACACGCCAGTAAATACTGAAGTAATCAATCCAAGTGCCAATGTTATGGCAAAGCCTTTAACTGGCCCGTAACCTATGCCGTATAAAATAAGCGCGGTGATCATAGTGGTTATATTGGCATCAAATATTGTATTTGCGGCTTGTTTATAACCCTCCTGAATTGCTTGGTATGGCGTACGCCCTTTACGGCGCTCTTCTTTAATTCGCTCAAATATAATAACGTTTGTATCTACCGCCATACCAATAGTAAGCACAAGCCCGGCAATACCCGGAAGGGTTAATACAACCCCCGGTAATAACGACATTAGGCCAACAAGCGACGTTAAATTTAACAACAGCGCTACGTTTGCAATAAGCCCTAAACGGCGATACCACAGCGCCATAAAGGCAAGTGTAATACCCATACCAAGCATTAATGCGGCTAAACCATTACTAATGTTTTCGCTGCCAAGGCTTGGCCCTATTGTTTGCTCATGCACTATTGTTACAGGCGCGGTTAGTGAGCCTGCTCGTAATAACAAGGCTAAATCGGCCGCTGCTTGCTGGCTTTTCATATTGGTAATACTAAAACGTGAGCTTAAATGCTGAGCAATATTCGCCACGTTTATAACTTCGCTTTTTTTAACGGTTTCACCGCTTGCGTTTTGAGAGTACTCAGAGTAAACCGTGGCCATAGGCTTACCAATATTAGCTTTTGAAAAAGCCGACATGGCATCGCCGCCTTGTCCATCTAGGCTAAGTTGAACCAGTGGCTTACCCCAATCGTCGCGGCCAATGTTTGCATTATTAATGTGATCGCCGGTAAAAATAGGCACAGGGTCAAGGTTTATAGTGCCACCAGACTGTATATTAAATGTTTTACCACCAATTTCTTTTAACTGATAAAACCCAAGAGATGCAGTCGCGCCAATAATGCGCTTAGCTTCAGTTGGGTCTTGCACACCAGGCAGCTCAATACGTATACGCTGTTTACCTTGACGCTGTGTTACAGCTTCGGTTATGCCTAATTCTTCAATGCGTGAGCGAAGCGTAGTAAGCGTCTGGCTCATTACTTCTTTATCAAAGTTGCTGCGCCCTTGCTCTGAGTAGCTAAACTTGGCGTTTTTAACATTGCCGTTATTGGTTGTTGTAACCGCTAAATTAGCAAAGCGACTTTGTAGCTCATCAATAACAGGGGTTAACTTTTCGGTTGCATTAGGCAATGCGTTTATTTCAAACCCGTGCTCAGTTTGCTGCGCTTTAAGACCGTGCGCTTTTTGCTTAACAATAATTGACTTAGCTTGTTGATACGCATTCACTAATTGCTCATCAACGGCTTTATCTAAATCTACGTCGAGTACGAATAGCACACCACCGTTTAAATCAAGACCAAGCTTTATTGGTGATAAACCAAAATTTTGTAACCATGGTGGACTTGTTGCATGCTCTACAATTTTAACTTGCGTGTTTGGGTACTGCGCCTTTATAGCCGCTTGCGCTTGGGCGCTTTTAGTTGGCTCGTTTAACAGAATATTTATAGTTGATTGCTTATCAAGGCCCTGTTCAACGTCTAAGCCTTGGTTATTTAAAAAAGTAACTAATGCTTTAGTGCTTGGTACGACTTGGGCTTCGCTATGTGGCGCGTTGCTTACATGCAACCACGATTTATTAGGGTATAAGTTGGGTAATGCGCTAATAGCTAATAAAATCAGCACAATAAGCATGGCTATATAGCTTAGTTTAAATTTAGCCATAAATGGCTTTTGCTCTTTTTTTACACTTAACATGTTTTTTCCTTATTGCCAGTAAATTACTGGCAACGTACTTTTTAAAAGTACAATTAATCTCAAGGCTTAAACGTAAAACGTTAAAACCTAATAAAAATTAAATAAGAAAATTAAGCGTGGTAGGTAGTTACTGCTCTATAGAGTAAGTTCGCATCTTTCCAGCCACTGAGCCGCGACTTTTTACTATGCGTTACAAGTGTATACCAAGGCTGAATAGCATTTACAGCTTGGGGGCGTAAAAATATTTGCCTTACAAGATGCTGCGCAAAAAACTCAAAAACAACATCGTATTCTGGCTCACTTTGTACACTGTGCAAAAAAAACGATGAATTGTTGGCAGTAAGGCGTGGCTGGTGAGCTGAAAAATCTGTTTGATGCGTTTTTTTAGGTGCAGGTACGCCTGCAGACTCTGTGACAGACTTTGTTTTAGTTATATCAACGGCATCTGTAAATAAAATGTGTGAAGTTACAGCAGGGTTTAAATTTTGTGTTGTTTGCGCAGCATTGCTCTGCACACTAAAAAGTGCAGCAAGTAGCAAAAAGGCAGTTATAAACACACGAAATTTAAACATATTTATTTTAAAACTAAAATAAGGGATGCGTAGTATATAAGGGCAAGTATTTAAAATACAATGCATATCTATTTAGTAATCAATTTAATTTTACCGAGGCTTTTAATGCGTTCTAGACAAACCACAGAAAAACGCGCCGATGCCATGACCTTAAAACAAAGCATTAAAACGCTGTGGCCTTACATTACTAAATTTAAAGGGCGGGTATTTATTGCACTTTTAGCGCTTATAGGTGCTAAAGGCGCAACGCTTTTAATGCCTTGGGCATTAAAAGAAATTATCGACTCGGTAGATAAATCAATTAATCCAATTTTAGCTATTCCCGCGTTACTACTGCTTATGTATGGTGGACTTAGGTTTGCAAGTGTTTTTTTAGGCGAAGTACGCGATGCAGTGTTCTCTCGTGTAACAGAGCACGCTATGCGCGATATTGGTTTAAAAGTTTTTAAACATTTACACTCGCTTGAGCTTGCCTTTCACTTAGATAGACAAACCGGCGGGATAAGCCGTGATATAGAACGCGGCACGAGTGGGTTAAGCTTTTTAATGCGCTTTTTGATGTTTAATATTGTACCGACTCTTTTTGAAATACTCACCGTTGCTATTATTTTTGGGACGCTATTTTCTGTTTGGTTTGCGTTAATAACCTTATTAGCGGTTGCTATTTATATTACCTTTACCGTAACAGTAACGCAGTGGCGAAACCGCTTTATACGTGAGGCAAACGCCGCCGATAATTTGAGTAATACCCGCGCCATAGACAGCCTTCTTAACTTTGAAACTGTAAAATACTTTAACAACGAAGAATTTGAGGCCAAAACATACGACTCATTTTTAGCAAACTGGGAAACCGCCCGTTTGAAAAATAGAATGTCGTTACTGGCGCTTAATTCTGGCCAAGCACTAATTATTGCAAGTGCTATAACGGCGCTAATGTGGTTAGGCGCCAAAGAAGTGGTAACTGGCGCTTTAACAATTGGCGAACTTGTAATGATAAACGCATACATGATCCAATTATTTTTACCGCTTAACTTTTTGGGGTTTGTATATAGAGAAATAAGGCGAGCGCTTACCGATTTAGAAAACATGCTGGGTTTACTTAATAAAAAGCCACAAGTCACTGAGCGACCTAATGCACAAAACCTAATACTTACTAACGGCGACATAGCGTTTAATAATGTAAGCTTTAGTTACAATGCCAATCGCCCAATACTCAATGATATTAGCTTTAAAATAAATGCAGGCAGTAAAGTAGCTGTTGTAGGGGCAAGTGGAGCAGGTAAAAGCTCATTAGCACGGTTACTTTATCGCTTTTACGATGTCAGCTCGGGCACTATTACTATAGATAACCAAGCCATAGATTCAGTTACACTTAATAGCCTGCGCAGCGCCATTGCTATAGTGCCACAAGACACTGTGCTATTTAATACCACCATACGAGAAAACATAGCCTATGGCAGGCCATCAGCCACCGGTACTGAAATAGATAAAGCAATAGAAATGGCGCATTTAAAAGACTTTATCTCAACATTAGAAAACGGCGATAAAACACTGGTTGGCGAACGGGGTTTAAAGGTATCAGGCGGCGAAAAACAACGTATTGCTATTGCACGCGCTATTTTAAAGCGCTCCCCTATTTTAATATTTGATGAAGCAACCTCAGCACTCGACTCGCACGCTGAACAAGCAATATTAAATGCAATGCGTGCAGTTACTCAAAACCATACCAGCGTGGTGATAGCTCATAGGCTTTCAACCATTATAGACGCCGATAACATACTGGTATTTAACAAAGGTGAACTGGCTGAGCAAGGCACGCATTCAGCACTTTTATTAAAGAATGGCCAATATGCACAAATGTGGCAATTACAGCAGCAGGAAGATTAATTAACCGAACTTTGGTTAAGAGAGTTACTAGCCTATTGCAAGTAAATTCAAAGCAGTTAGCGCTTAAAATAGCTGCTAGAGATAGGTTTGTTATCCACAGTTTAGGTTAATTACAGCCATTTACTGGCGATAACGCCGCTTTACCTTTAGAATACGGCCTTGCAATTTTATTCTATTATTTAAATACATTAAGGCGAAACGCAGATGGGAAGAGCTTACCAAAACAAAAAAGATTCAATGGCTAAAACTGCGGGTGCTAAAACTAAAGTTTATTCTAAGTACGGTAAAGAAATTTACATATGCGCTAAAAACGGTGGTGTAGATCCAGATGGTAATCTAGCACTACGCCGTTTAATTGAACGCGCTAAAAAAGACCAAGTACCAGCACACGTAATTGACCGAGCTATAGATAAAGCCAAAGGTGGTGGCGGTGAAGATTACGCCGCAACTCGTTACGAAGGCTACGGCCCAGGTAACTGTATGATTATTGTTGATTGTTTAACCGACAACAACAAACGTACTTTTGCTGATGTACGTGTTTGTTTTACTAAAGCAAATGCTAAAATTGGTGCACAAAACTCGGTTTCACATTTATTTGATCACCTCGCTATTTTTGTTTTTGACGGTGATGACGACGAAGCAGTACTTGAAGCATTAATGATGGCTGATGTAGATGTAACAGATGTAGAAGTAGAAGACGGCAAAGTAACTGTTTTTGCTCCGCATACTGAATACAACAACACACGCACAGCACTTGAAGAAATGGGCGTTACAGAATTTGACGAAGATTTAATTGCCTTTGTTCCACAAATTGAAGCGCCTATTGAAGGTGAAGATGTTGAAGTAATGGAACGCTTTTTAGCTATGCTTGAAGACTGTGACGACGTACAAAACGTTTACCATAACGCACAATTCTAAACTTTTTATAGTTTAAATTTAAGCCAACAGAGATGTTGGCTTTTTCATTTTAAAAGGCTTTTGAAAATTTATGAATACCCTTGCGGAGCTTAAAGCTGGTAAGTTGAATGGCGTAACACATTTGCAACTCGTTGAAGAGTTGACTGAATTTCCACCTGAAATATTTACCCTTGCAGATACCTTAGAAGTACTCGATTTATCAAATAATAATTTATCTGATTTACCAGCTGAGTTTACATGTTTGCACCGTTTAAAACGCGTGTTTTTATCGTTTAACCAGTTTAAGCATATTCCTACAGTGCTCGCTAAATGCCCTGCTCTAATTATGGTCGCATTTAAAGGTAATCAAATTTCAGAGTTTGCACTAAAAAGCCTACCAAAACATATTGAGTGGTTAATACTCACCGATAACACGTTAAGCGAACTCCCTGAAGACTTTGGTAATTACACCCAGCTTAAAAAGCTTGCGCTTGCAGGTAATAACCTAAAACATTTACCGACAAGCATGGCTAACTGTACTAATTTAGAGCTTGTGAGGCTCTCTGCAAACAACCTAACAAAACTCGATGATTGGCTACTAGAATTACCAAAACTTGCTTGGCTTGCCTTTGCAGGTAATGAATTTAATAAAGCTCAGTGCTTAACTAAAAGTACTTTAAAAAATACCCCGCTTGAAAATTTTCAGCTTAAAAAAGTAATAGGTCAAGGTGCATCGGGCGTTATACACCTTGCAAAAGCAAAACATAGTAATGTTGCTGTAAAACTATTTAAAGGGGCAATAACGAGTGATGGCTACCCGCTTGATGAAGTAAATTGCTGCCTAAAAGCTGCAAATCATACAAACCTAATAAATGTATTAAGCTATATAGAGCAAAGCAAACAGCTTGGCTTAGTAATGGAATTAATAGATACCAATTATACAAATTTGGGTTTACCACCAAGTTTAGAAACGTGTACGCGCGATACATTTAATGATGGTTGTAATTACCCTATTGAAGCTGTTTATAAAATAGCAAAACAGATGGCAAATACGCTAACTCACCTACATGATAATTACGTAAGCCATGGCGATATTTACGCACACAACACCATGATAAATGAACAATATGACGTTTTATTTGGCGATTTTGGTGCGGCTACAAACTTAGCTATGCTCAGCGAATATCAGCAGCAGCAAATACAGTTAATAGAAGTGCGTGCTTTTGGGTGTTTAATTGAGGATTTACTAAGTACTGTTAGCACAGCAGATAAGCAAAGCGAACTGTTTGGTAAAATGTCCGATATAGCTCAGCTGGCAAAGCAACATGAGCTTTCAAAAAGACCAAAATTTAAGATAATTGAATCAAAATTAAGCTAGGTAGATCTTAAAATTGCTCACGCTTTTAATATACTCAGCACAGCTTTAAAGAACCCATATCAGTTAAAAACCACAAAACAAAAAGCCACTCATTGAGTGGCTTTATTTATATAGTATAGAAACTATTTACCTATGTGTTTATCAAGAAAATCAAGCATTTCAGTCCAACGCTCAATATTATTTTCTGGCTTATAAAAACCATGCCCTTCACCGCTTTTCATCATCCACTCGAAAGGCATATTGCGCTTTTTAAGCTCATCTCTTAACTTAAACGCATGTTCTTTCGGTACTCGAACATCTTCTTCGCCCTGGATAATAAAAACAGGCACTTTAATTTTATCTACATTATGTACTGGTGATTGAGCAATTCTTGCATTACCTGTAGGTAATACTGTATCTAGATAGTTAGTACCTGATTCATTCTCTTTAATATCACCCTCGGTGTACATTAAATCTAAATCATAAACACCTACAAAACCTATTGTGCATTTATACAGTTCTGGCTCTCTAATAACACTTTGAAGTGCTGCATAACCACCATAAGAACCGCCATAAACACACATTCTGGTTTTATCGACAATACCTTGTTTTATCAGTGTTCGAGTGCCGTCAGTCATGTCATCAATCATAGATGTCCCCCAGTTTTTAAAACCGCTCGTTAAAAATGAGCGACCATATCCACCTGAGCCTCTATAGTTTGGCTGAAAAACAGCGTACCCGTGGCTAGAGAGTACTTTTACATCTGAATTCAAATTTGCTATTGAGTCTTGAACTCCATGTGGACCACCGTGAGGTAATAAGATAAGCGGTAAATTAGTTGATTTATCTTTCGGTAACGTTAAAAGCCCTGTTAAAAGGTCACCATCACGATTTTTATAAGTAATGATTTGTGTTTTCGGAACTAAAGAAGATTTTAGCCATGGTTTGCTCGCTGTTAATACTGAAAGTTTACGTTTTTCATTATCATACACATAAAACTTTTGAGGGGTATTAGCTGATGAAACACTCAATATCATTGTTTTATTGTCGTACGTAGAAGAAGTTACACGTACATTTTGATTTTTAAAAGTGCCCATTAAGCTCTTAATAAGAGCCTGATTTGCAGGATCGTCTACATCATCGAGAAATACGATACCTACCTCATCATACTCATATGCCCCTGCGACTATCTCATCTGCTTGGCCTGTTTTAACACTAAACACAGGGGTCAAATCAGCTTCATTATGTGATGCCAACACAGTGTGCTTCTTAGTTCTTATGTTTAATGTTGCTATTGATTGTGTATCCGTTTCTAAATCACTTAAACCTATTAAAGTTTCATTATCAATAAATTTTAATGGAGTAAAAGAGCCTTCATATTGATTAGTTTCGAGTATAACCTTCCAATCATCATCAACACTTAAACGGGCCATAAGTACTGCTTTATTACCTCTATTAGGATCGATGCCTTGGGCTGCTAATGGTTCGCCAGTTTTATTAGTGTAAACAGCAACACCGCTTCCTTTGTAAACTCGCATAGGAACCCTACCTAAGCTACGTTTACGACCAGTAGTTACTTTCATTCTATATAAGTCTAAATATGGCTCAGACGCAGTCCATTCCACGCTATAAATCAACACTTGATCTGGTTCAGTAGGTAAAATATCAATAATAGATGAGAACCTAATATCCCCAGTTTTAGAACGAGGGCCTGTTAAGATAACTTTTCTTTTACCATTTGCATCCATTGCTATAAGTTCACCAGTGGGTCTTGGTAACTCAAAAGATCCGACTTCTCTTGCCATAGTAAGCAATAATCTTTCTTCATTTAACCATGTAAATGTACTTACAGATTCATTACCCTTGCCTCGTGTTACGGATATAATTTCATTTTTATTTAAATCTAATACCGTTAAGCTAATCACACCTTCATCATTACGTGATGTTGATGCGATATAATCACCCGATGGCGATATTTTAATATCAATAAATTGTGAATGTTTAGCGTAAGCAGATAAAACAGATTGCTCCACTTTAACCGCACTTACATTGAACGAACATATTAAAATCAACAAAAAAAACAACCGAGAGAAATACATTTATTTACGTCCTTAAAATAAAAAAGCTCTCATATTGAGAGCTTTAGAAATATTCAATAATTAGAAGCTATAAGTTACGTTCGCAAAGAAACGACGACCAACTCTGTCATATTGAGAATACAATGCCGCATTACCAACATTTAAAGTACCACTAGCTGATAAAATAGGAGGCTCTTCATCAAATAAGTTAGCAATACCTGCTGTTACTTTAAGTCCCATATCAGTATCAACTGTACCAGAAAGTGAATGATACGTTACCCATCTTGTCTCACGAGTAGCATAAACAGTTTCGCCACGGTAAGTAGTTTCTTTCGAATCATTGTAGTATTCGTAATCATTAGTTGAATCTACATAACGAGTTGTCCACGTTAAGCTGTAGTCATCTTTTGAGTAAGTTAAAGAAACATTACCTGTATGCTTAGGCTCACCTAACTCACCTACGTAGTTATTTTCTTCACTGTCTTCAAATAACTTATATTTACGTTCAATTTGCATTGTATGCTCTAAGCGCATACGCAGTGAACCAAAATCAAAATCATCTTGATAAGTAAAGTTGTAATCAACACCACGTGCAATTTGGTTTGCAACATTTACATAGCCACTTCTAACTTCATCTATACCGTAATCATTGTTATCACCGTTGCGACGAGTAAATAGATCACATAGAGGCTCGTTTGCGAAATCTTTAGATTCAAAACATCTGCTCGTTATTTGGCTACCAGATAAACTAGTTACTTCATCAGAGATTACAATGTCATAGTAATCAATTGACGCAGCAAAAGTATCTTCAGGACTAGTCCATACAACACCAATGTTTTCATTTATTGCTGTTTCAGCTTTCAAGCGACCAGCACCACCACTAGTGTAGATAATTGCAGAGCTTCCGCCAGCAGTGTAATCAGCAGGAATACCCGCAGCTTGACAGTTATTAGCTACAGTATCAGTGATATTACCTGCCGCTTGTTCATTAGCCCAATCTAAACACGGGTCAATCGATAACTGACCACTAAAGCCAGATTGGTCTGCTAAGAATAGCTCAAACAATGCAGGAGAGCGGAAAGAAGAACCACGATTTGCACGAACACTTAGACCATCAACAATAACCCAGTTCAAACCTAGCTTAAACGTTGTATCATTGCCGTAAGTAGACACATCAGTCCAACGTGCTGATGCTGTTAGATCTAATGAATCAACATAATCCATATCATTAATTAGTGGAACTTTAAACTCAGCATATACCGCACGAGAAATTTGAGAACCAGCAGTTTTACCTGCTCCTGATAAGCCCCATGAATTTCCGTTTAACGTGTTTTCACCAGGAGTATCATCAATTTCGTCTTTTTGGATTGAAATACCAAATGCAGTCGCAATTGAACCTGCAGGAACTTCCACTATATCGCCAGTCATATAAGCTTCAAAAGTTTGCTGCTTATAAACAGTATTACCAATATCTTCACCAAAGATAAAGTTTCTAACTTCATCAGAAGGGTTACCGTATAAGAACTGAGGATCAGTCCATGGTAAATCTACACAAGTTTTATTTGAAAACTCTGTAACTTCACCGTTACACGATGTGCCGTTTGCAGTATTTAGCTGAGCCATAACCAATGAGTCACGGTAAAAAATATCATTTTTATATTCACCGTCGTTATAACTATTCTGGTAAGAAACATCCCAATCCCAAAATCCAATACTACCAGTAGCGCCTAAAACAACACGGGTATAATCTACAGTGGTATCTGAAGAATAGTGGTCTGATAAAGCTACAGGTAGGAAGAAAGCGTCTCCAGAGAAACCATCAAAGTTATCAGCTGGGATTATGCCAACATCAGCAGTCCAAAATTGACGGTAGCTTTGGGTCTTTGTATTCCTAGAACTATGGATAAACTCCGCATAAGCTGTAATATCGTCAGTAATTTGATAATCACCTAACGCATATACTGACCATACTTTATTTTCTGGGTTCATGGTTTCTTCATCGCGGAACGGATGATCCATATTCCACCATCCATCACTTTCTTTATCATAAGAAACTGGGTACCAACCATCAGGCGTTCTTAAATCACCAGCTTCTGAAGCTGTGGTGTTATAGTTACTGTAACCATTATTACCAAAGAATCCATCGTAATCATAAGCAAGCTGCGGACCACTGCCAATTATATTAGAAGCTCCACCACTATATACCCATAATCCATAACCTGTTTCATTACAGTGAGCTTCACCAGTACGAGGATCGATAGGATCCGCTGAAGAGCCGTCTTCATATGTTAATAATCTTTCAGAACAATCAAGAAAATCACGGTCTCCGCGTTTTAATTCTTTTGTAATTTTATAATCTGCTGTTACACGAAAAGAACCTTTACTAAATTCTTCACCGTAAGAGAAGTTTATACGTTGTTCTTCACCACCTGATTCAAATGGTTGACTAACATCAACAGTAACTGTTTTTGAGTCGCCTTTTTTAGTAATAATATTTATAACACCGGCAACTGCATCTGAACCGTATAAAGATGAGGCACCATCTTTTAAAATTTCAACACGCTCTACAGTAGAAAGTGGGATAGTATTTAAATCGAAGCCTGAAACTTCTCCGCGAGTACCTGCAGGGCCTGCTCTACGACCATTTAATAGAATAAGCGTACGAGATGCACCTAAACCACGAAGTGAAACAGTTTCTGTTCCTTTACCACCGGCAGTAACATATCCAACACTAAGCGCAGAAGTTATTTGGTTTGAACCAGCAGCTGCTGTACTAGTTCTTAACAAGTCACCAAGCGTTTTAATACCTTCATTTTCGGCATCCTCTACAGTGATAATATCGATTGGAACTTCACTAGCAAAGCTATCAGTTCTGATACGAGAACCAGTAACCTGGATTCTTTCTACTTTTTCTGCACTTTCTTCTTCTGCTGCAAATGAGAACGATGTGTAAGACAGAGCTGAGCATGCTAATGCTAAACTGACTGCTTTAGATACTTTATTATTAAACATTTATTTCTCCCTGGGCCATAGCTACCTATGGTTTTTATAATTATGAAACCAGTCAACACCTAACAACGTTAACTAGCTGTTAATAATAGTATTAATAAAACCATAATTTCAACATCGAGGGGCTTCAAAAACATAGACAAGATACTAAGTGTTAATTACAAAGTTGAGATTAAACACAAAAACCATTAAATTCAACAAGATAGATCACAGTTAAAATTAAGAACTATGCTTTTGATTTGTAAACAACTGTAAACACACTGATTACATCTGTACTTATTGTTAACTTTGTGAATTAGGGAGCTTGAATTTTAAGATTTGGAGGTTAAATATAAATGTTCTATAGATACAAAAAAGCCGCGATATACGCGGCTTGGTTGGATAAAGCTAAACTTTTACAGGGTCAATTATAAGTACTGACCTAATGCTTTAACTTGGTCTAACATGCGGTTTGAGAAACCCCACTCGTTGTCGTACCAAGCCATTACTTTGACTAGTTTGCCGTCAGCTTTAGTTTGCGTTGCATCAAAAATTGATGACGCTGGGTTGTGATTAAAATCGATAGAAACAAGCGGAAGCTCGTTGTATTCTAAGATCTCTTTCATTGAACCTGTTGCTGCGGCTTTCATTACTTCGTTGATTTCTTCAGCTGTTGTGTCGCGTTTAGTGATAAACGTAAAGTCTACTAAAGAAACATTGATAGTAGGTACACGTACCGACATTCCGTCTAATTTACCCGCAAGCTCAGGAAGTACTAAGCCAACAGCTGCAGCAGCACCTGTTTTAGTTGGGATCATAGATTGTGTTGCACTACGCGCACGGTATAGATCTGGGTGATAAACGTCAGATAAGTTTTGATCGTTTGTGTAAGCATGAATTGTAGTCATGCTACCTTGCTCAATACCTACTGTGTCGTTAATTGCTTTTGCAATTGGCGCTAAACAGTTAGTAGTACATGATGCATTAGAGATAATGTTGCTATCAGCGTTAATTACATCACTGTTAACGCCATGTACTACCGTTGCGTCTAGGTCTTTACCAGGTGCTGATACAATTACTTTTTTAGCACCAGCTGTAATGTGCTTAGCCGCGTCTTCACGCTTAGTGAAAAAGCCCGTACATTCTAAAACGATATCTACGTTTAGCTCTTTCCACGGTAAGTTTACAGGGTCACGCTCTTGAGTAAGCGTAATTACGTCATCACCTATTAGCATGGTGTTATCTGCAAGTGTTACTTTTTTAGAAAATTGACCATGAACTGAGTCAAACTGTGTTAAGTGTGCATTTACGTTAGCAGGTGCTAAATCGTTAATTGCTACAATTTTAATTTCACTGTTTTGCGCTGACTCGTAAAGCGCTCGTAATACATTGCGACCGATACGACCATAACCGTTAATTGCTACATTAATCATTTTAGACTCCTATTTAAGTTCACTTGCTTGGCGAGCAAGCGCTTCAATGGCTTGCCAGTCTTTATTTTCAATAAGTTGTTTATCTAACATCCACGTACCACCAACACAAATAACATTATTAAGTGCTAAGTAGTTAGGTGCAGTTGCTAGGCTAATGCCACCAGTTGGGCAAAAAGTAATATGTGGTAATGGGCCACCAATCGACTTAAGCATTGCTGTTCCGCCAGCGGCTTCAGCTGGGAAAAACTTTAAATACTTAAAGCCATGGCTTGCTAACTGCATAACTTCGCTCGCAGTTGCAGCTCCAGGTAAAAATGGAATATCTGAATTTTTAGCCAATGCTAATAATTCATCACTTACGCCTGGGCTTACCATAAAATCAGCGCCCGCTTCTACTGAAGCGTCAAAGCTTGCTTTATCAACCACTGTACCTGTACCAACGAAAGCTTCTGGAACTTCTGCCTTCATAAGTTTTACTGCTTCAACAGCAACAGGTGTACGTAGCGTGATTTCAAGGGCTTTTAAGCCACCGTTATATAACGCTCTAGCTAGTGGTGCTGCATCTTCTAGTTTTTCGATTACAACCACTGGCACCACAGGTGCCGACGCTAAGATTTTTTCAATACTCATTACTTGTTCCTCATTACCCTGTGTGTGGCAATTATTATTCAAGTCCAAAAGCACTCGCGCCTAAATCGGCACTGCTTACAATATTTCTAAATCCAGTAAATAACTCTCGGCCTGTACCAAATGTTAGGCTTGGTTGGCTAAGTTGTAGTTCACGCTTAGCAAGCTCTTCATCACTAACATGTACTTTTAATATACCGCTTGGCGCATCTAGTGTTACTAAATCACCTTCGTGAATTTTAGCAATAATGCCACCTTCAACAGCTTCTGGCGCTAGGTGGATTGCAGCAGGTACTTTGCCTGATGCACCCGACATACGGCCATCGGTAACAATAGCTACTTTAAAGCCTTCATCTTGAAGTGTTGCCATTACAGGCGTTAATTTATGAAGCTCTGGCATCCCTTTAGCTTTAGGGCCCTGCTCTTTAAGCACAGCAATAAAGTCTTGGTTTAACTCGCCACGGCTATACGCTTCTTGAAGCTCGCCTTGTGAGCTAAATACTTTAGCAGGCGCGGTAACAACTTGGTGCTCAGTAGCAACGGCAGAAACTTTAATTACTGCTTTACCTAAGTTACCAGTAAGTAGTTGTAAGCCACCTTGCTTGCTAAATGGGTTGTTGATTGGGCGAAGCACTTCTTCATCAAGAGAGTTTTCAGGACAATCTACCCATTTAACTTTAGTTGGACCATTTGAATCGCTCATGATTAAGCTTTCGTCTTTATCAAGACGCGGCTCTGTCATGTACGGTGCAAGGCCATCACCTAGCATTGTTTTAACATCGGTATGCAAATAACCAGCGCTTGCAAGTTCACGCATTAAAAAGCCCATTCCGCCTGCAGCTTGGAAGTGATTTACATCTGCTGAGCCGTTCGGGTAAATACGCGTAAGTAGTGGAACCACTTCTGATAGATCAGACATGTCTTTCCATGTAACTTGAATGCCCGCAGCTTTTGCAATAGCAACAATATGAATAGCGTGGTTAGTAGAGCCACCTGTTGATAGCAAGCCAACTAAACCATTAATAATGGTTTTTTCGCTGATCACATCTGCTAAACATGGGCTTTCTTTATCATCTGTAAGCTGCTTAAGCATGGCTTCTACAGCATTACCTGTTAGTCCATCGCGAAGCTCTGTGTATGGGTTGATAAATGAGCTACCTGGAAGGTGCAAGCCCATTATTTCCATAAGCATTTGGTTTGAGTTAGCAGTACCGTAAAACGTACAAGTACCCGCGCTGTGGTAAGACGCGCTTTCAGCTTCTAGCAAGTCTTCGCGGCTTACTAAGCCTTGTGCAAACTTTTGACGAATACGTGCTTTTTCTTTATTTGGGATACCAGATTGCATTGGGCCTGCTGGTAAAAAGAACACAGGTAAATGGCCAAATGATAATGCGCCAATTAATAAACCTGGGACAATTTTGTCACATACGCCTAAACAAAATACGCCGTCAAACACGTCATGCGATAATGAAATCGCTGTAGACATAGCAATAACATCGCGTGAGAAAAGCGATAGTTCCATGCCGTCACGCCCTTGCGTAACACCATCACACATTGCAGGTACGCCACCAGCAACTTGTGCTGTTGCGTCGTACTTAGTTGCAAGGTCTTTAATTAAATCTGGGTAGTCTTTGTATGGCACATGGGCCGAAAGCATATCGTTATATGAGTTGATAATAGCAAGATTAGGCTGTTCATCAGCCTTTAAGCGCGCTTTGTCGTCGCTGCTACATGCAGCCATAACGTGAGCGATGTTTCCGCAGCCTAGTCCAGCACGAACTCTTGTTTGTTTTTTTGCGTGCGAAATACGATCTAAATAATCTTGACGGGTTTGTTTACTGCGTTCAATAACGCGTTGGGTGACTTCTTTAATGCGAGGGTGCAACATAATTTAGCTCATCTCTATCAGTTAGAGGAAAAAGGCTCAGTAGCAATTACAGACTCCACGTAAATAACTGCACTGAGCATCTTTGATTTACCCGTTCAAAGGTACGCTACCAGGGAGCCTCTCACAACAACCCTGACACCGGTGTCACTGTATTAACGCATAGCATTGACACCGGTGTCAACCCTGGGTAACAAAAATAGTGTAAAATTTTAACGTGACCAATTAATGAACATGGTAATTTTAGTTTATCTAGTAAAAACCGCACAAAAAAAACCCGAATAAGCGTCACTCATATTCGGGTTGCTGTGAAAAACAAAAAAAGTTTACTTAATGGCCGCTGTAGACTCTCGCGTGATTAGCCTAGACTCTAGCGTAACTTGGTATGGCTGTTCTTGAGGTTGTGAAATATGCGAAATAAGCTGTGTCACTGCCTGTTTAGTCATTTCTTCAACTGGCTGTGCAATAGTAGTTAAGCCTGGCCAAATATGGCGTGCAATTGGTGCGTTATCAAACCCTGCAATAGATATATCATCTGGCACTCTTAATTGGCGTTGTGTGGCAAGCTTTAGCACCGCTGCCGCCATGTAATCGTTCGATGCAAATACAGCCGTAGGCCTTGGCGATAAATCTAAAATACTGCGTGCACTGTCTACACCTGAGTGATAACTAAAGTTACCCTCTTCTACCAAGCGCTCGTCAAATTCTATTCCATGACTTGCTAAAGCTCGTCTGTAACCTTTAAAGCGCTGCTGAGTTGCACTGTGATCAGGGTGCCCTTTAATAAAGGCGATAGATTTGTGCCCAAGCGAAATTAAATGCTCAGTAATTTCATAAGCGCCTTGCTCATCGTTACTACGCACCGAAATTGAATCATCTTCAAGCAGTGCTGATGCAACGCGTGCATAAGGTATTTTTTTAGCTTTTAAAAAATTAGCGAGCTTTTCAAAATCACCAAATGGCGGGGTAAGTACAACGCCATCTAAGCGTGATGTTTGTAATAACTGTTCTATATCGTTAATTAAATCATCGCCACGTAATTCGCATGGGTGTATTAATAAGTTGTAGTTATTCTCTTTACAGGCAGCAAGTGCACCTGTTTGCACTCGCGTTATATAACTTTTACTTGGGTTATCGTACAAACAGCCAATAATAAAGCTACGATTTTGTGCTAGTCCGCGTGCTATTGGGTTTGGCGTATAGTCAAGCTCTTTAAATACTTTAAGCACTTTTTCGCGAGTGGCAGCACTTACGTTAGGCTCATTATTTAAAACCCGCGATACCGTTTTCTTAGAAACGCCCGCATGGCTTGCTACACTATTTATGGTTACTTTTTTCATTTGTTCATTATCCAAATACAACCATTAAGCAAAAAACTAATTGCTGTTATATAAACACGCACCAGCGCCAATAAGCGGAATGTTATCTTGTATTACTAGCGTAACCGGAATTTGGCCTGCATATTGAGACATTACGCCTTTTTGCGAAAAACGCTCTACAAAACGGCTCTCTAATAATCTGCTTTGCATACGTGGTAAAATACCACCGCCTATAAACAAGCCACCTAATGCCCCATATACTACTGCTAAGTCGCCAGCAACACTGCCTATCCAATCACAAAATTGGTTAAGTGTTGCATCACACACTTCACACTCGCCACTGTTAGCCAAGCTACTAATTTGCGCGGCATCTAAGTTTTTAGCTGGAACCCCTTTCACAGCAGCCATTGCTTTGTATAAATGAGCAATACCTGGGCCTGAAAAAACAGTTTCGATTGAAACATGAGGGTGCTCTTTACGAAGCTCATTTATTAATAAAGAATCAAGCTCGTTTACCGGTGCAAGCGTCATATGGCCGCCTTCAGAGCTTAACACTGCCTTAGATTGCGCGGTACGCACTAAGCACGCAGCGCCAAAACCTGTACCAGGGCCTATCACACCTATATTCGCGTTAGCATCGGCTTGCCCTGGTTTAATAGTAATATTCTGCGTTGAGTCTAAATACGGCGCTGCATAGGCAAATGCAGCAAAGTCATTAATTACTTCTAATTGTGTTAAATTAAAATGTGCTTTAAATTCACTAACACTAAAGTGCCAACCTAAATTGGTTAAATGCACTTGGCCTGCTTTTATAGGGCCTGCAACAGCTAAACATGCCTGAGTTGGCGTAACATGAGGAATCGTTGTTAGGTATTGTTCAAGTGCGCTTTCTAAAGAGCCAAAATTAGCACTGGGAAATATGTTAATATGCTCAATAACAAATTGGTTAGTTTGCTCATTAAAGTCGGTAATTAATGCAAAGCGCGCATTGGTGCCACCAATATCGGCAACTAAGATAGGGTTAAACTGGGCAGAAGAATTTTGGCTCATGGTATTATCTCTTTTGTGTAAGCGGCTTATGCTTATTATTTTACAACGACTATGCGTTGTTATTTATACACTTTGAGCTATCACCTCAAAGTAGCTATCACAGTAAAAAAGGCTGCTATATAAAATAGCAGCTAATACGTTTTGACAACAAAATGATAAAACATTGGCATTATGACACCGGTGTCAGGATTAGATCAATAATAAATCGCAAAAAGCTTGAAATAATTCACTAATAGTCGAAAATGACACAATTATTTAGCATTTAATTAAGTTGTAACAATGAAAGGTAAAGCCACCTCATTTGACATTGCCCATTATGCAGGGGTTTCACAATCAACTGTATCTCGCGCTTTACGTAACAGCCCCCTTGTTAATGAAGAAACACGCAAACGCGTCCACGACATAGCAAAACAACTTAACTATAAAGTTGATAAAAATGCCAGCAACTTGCGTACTCAGCAAAGTAGTACCCTTGCGCTATTGTTGTTTGAAGACCCAACATCAGATGAATCACAAATCAATCCATTCTTTTTATCAATGCTGGGCAGTATTACCCGTGCTTGTGCAAAAGAAGGTTACGACTTATTAGTATCGTTTCAATCAGCTAGTGCCGATTGGCAAGCCGACTACGAAGACAGCCACAGAGCCGATGGCATTATTTTGCTCGGCTATGGTGATTACATAGACTTTCAACCAAAATTTAAAACCTTGCTTGACCAAAACACTAAGTTTGTATGCTGGGGCGCCACAGTAGATAACCGCCCAGATCTTACTGTATGCTGCGACAACTACGGCGGGGGCAAACTAGCCGCTGGCCATTTAATTGCCCATAACCGCACCGATTGCGCGTTTATCGGTGATGCATCTGATCACAGCCCAGAATTTTTTGCCCGCTTTGAAGGCTTTAAAGATGAGCTGTTAGCTAATAACGTAACTATAAATGAGCGAAAAATGGCTAACGCTATCTCTACTGAGGAGTCGGGGTATCATGCAACACGCTCACTTATTGCTAATAACATTAAGTTTAACGCACTATTTGCCGCCAGTGATTTAATAGCAATTGGCGCAATACGCGCCCTTAAAGAAGCCAATATAAAAGTACCTACCGATGTGGCCGTTGTGGGCTTTGATAACATAGCTATTGCGAGCTATATTAATCCACCGCTTACTACCATAGCGCAAGACACTACCGTTGCAGGGCAAATGCTAGTAGAAAACCTACTTAAATTAATACGTGAAGAAGAAGTGCAAAGCACCCTTTTACCACCAGCATTGATTGCTAGGGGGAGCAGCTAAGTCACTATAACTAAAACTAATATAACAGCTTAACGTTCAAGCCTCATTTTAAAACCTAAAAGCCACGGCTATTAACCATGGCTTTTAAATTTTTCAAAATAACTCTACTTTAATGCTTTCTCTACAACTGGGTAATGATCCCATACTTGTTTATCACTCAATGAACGTACCAGTTTAACGTACTCAGCATGTGTCCATGCCAGTGGTGTTGCTGAATTAGTGCCCTCACCTAGCTTGTAACCTGCTTTATTTACACCTACGCCATCCCATACTTGCTCTGGTAGCATTAAGCCATTATTAGCAAATTGCTCTAAGCCTTTAACATAGCTGTTTTTAATTTGTGCTTGTTTTGCATCATCAAGTGCGTTGTTTGCATTGGCTGCAGCTATTTCATAGTGGCCACGTTCACCTGTAAAAAATGGCCATACACGACCACGTTGGCCTGGTGTATTGCTGCCACCCTCAGCATAGTTTGTGCCTTTAACTTCATCTTCGCCGTAGCCATCATTACCGTAGCGGCGGTAGCCTGCAAAAGTGCCGCTGCCATCGTCAAAACTAAAGCTGTATTTAACTTGTAGGTTATCTTCAAGCGTTTCGTCATCGTACTCAGGTAGTGTTTTAACAATGCTTTCATCATTTGCACCACGTACACCATAGCGTACTAACTCTAAAAACCCGCCATCTAAAATTTGCTTTTTATTAAACCCTTCACGGCCATTATTAGCGTTAATTTTAGTGTCTGAGTTTGCATCGGTATCTTGGCCTATGCGAATAAAGTATTCACCATCACTATTTTCGCCTTTTAAGTTGCCTTTAGTGGTAAACATGTGCGATTCAATATCGTTGTTGTACTTTCTAGCCGTACTTAAGTAGCGCTTTGCGTTTTTATCATCGCCACTTAGTGTTGCAATATCACTGGCTGTAATAAGGCCAGCTACTATTGCCGCAGTAGTCGAAGGCGAGTAACCTTCTTGCTCTTCCCAACGTTCTTGTTGGGTAGCCGGTGGTGTAATTTGCGTGTCGTTCCATAAAATTTTAGCAAGGCCGCCATCAACTAAAAAATCAGCCGCTGGTTTTAACATTTTGCCGTACCAACTTTTTAGCTCTTCGTCGCTAAGTACATTGGCCTTATGTAACTTCCAAGCAAGCATAATAGGCATAGCGGTTTGATCAAGTTGTACACCTACCCATTCAAGCTCACCATCTACATGTGTTTTTTGTAAAAACCAGCCTGTATCTCCTTTATTACCCGGTGTTTTGCTGTTTACTTGTACTTTTTCAAGGTATTCGAATGCTGTTTTTGCGGTGGCGGTATCGCCGAGCGCCATAAATGCCATGGCTACTTGGTAAAAATCGCGCACCCATACCGCTTTATAACCGGTTGAGCCTTCTTTAGCAGATACGGTTTCGCCCCAAGGGTTTGACAATGACGCAATAAGCGCACCGGCATTGGTTTTATCTTCTTGTGCCTTTAAAACCATGGCACTGGTGTATAAAAGCTTTCCGTTATCGGCGGTTTGCTCAACCATGGTATTAAGTGGTTTAAGGCTTTGAAGGTAATCTTGCCAGCCGAGCGCTTCACCTTTACCGTTATAGTGATCAAGCACTGCTTGATAGCCTTTTGCTAAGCTTTGCTCGCCTTGTTGTATACTTTGCTGCTGTGTTTTACCAAAACTAAGTGCTACATCGAAGGTGGTGTTAGCGCTTATTTCGCCAAGCTCAGCCAACATGCTTACGTTACCTGCAGCTTCGCCAGTATTTGTATAATGAGTGTTTAGCGCTTGAGTTGTTTTAAGTGCATTAATACCATCGCTTTCACCTGTAAAACCTACTGTTTTAGCTTTAAAAGGGGTTGCTGATTGAAGTGATAAATAGTTATCGTCTTCCCATGCCACAAGCCCTTGCTCTGTCGTTTTAGCAAAGTCACCTAATCCGTTATTATTTATGTAAGGGTTTACAACAACATAAGCTTTTAACCCTTCAAGTTCAGTGTTAAACACACTGCGAACAAATAATGTTTGCCCATCTGGGTCGGTAAATATGTGTTTTTCTAGGCTAAAGCGCCCTTGTTTATCAGTGCTTGTTACTTTGTAGGCAAGCGAAAGTGGGCGCCCTTGCGCATCTTTGTATAAGTAATCTATGGTGACATCTAATTCATCAGCTTCGGTTACGGTAAAGTCTTTACCTGTAACAACAAACTGCATGTCTTTAATCTGCGCTTGGTGGATAAGCCCAAACATGGTTTCGGTGATCATGCCTTTAGCAATTGAAAACCACACCTTAGATACATCGCCCGTTGCAGCTGAATCACTGTATTGGCCTTTTTGGTATTGCTCGTAAGACGTGCCAATCCCTGTTTTACCTGCATAAGCCCAAAATGGCTCTACACCAGGTGCGCCAGGTGCTGATTTAACCTGTGCAGCGGTATTTTTATTATCTGTGCTTGTGTTTTGTGCACCACAGGCAGTTAAGCCTAATGTTAAGAGTGAGGCAGTTATAAGGTTATATTTTTTCATTGTGTGTCCTTAATTGGATTTTTTTACGCGCATTACAGCAATGCCGGCAACAACGAACGAGGCTGCGCCAATTAATAATGCGTAAATAGGCTGATTTGAAAATGCGTGACGTAAAATAAGCCCTAAAATACTGGCGGCAAGTAACTGCGGTATAACAATAAAGAAGTTAAAAATACCCATGTAAACGCCCATTTTGTTACTTGGTAAGGCGTTACTTAACATGGCATATGGTAGCGATAGAATAGAGGCCCACGCAAAACCAACGCCTATCATAGGAATAAGTAACATTTTAGGGTCTTGAATAAACATAAAGCTTGCAAGACCTAACGCGCCCAGCAATAAATTAAAACAATGCGCACCTTTTAAGCCCATTTTTTTAACTAAAAACGGAATACACATAGCGGCAATAGCTGCAAAGCCATTGTAGGCGGCAAATAAAATACCCACCCAGTCAGCACCATCGTTAAATGCTTTAGAGGTTGCATCGCTACTACCATAATGAAAGCTTGTTACTGCTGCGGTAGTGTAAATCCACATGGCAAATAAAGTAAACCAGCTAAAAAACTGCACCCAGGCAAGCTGCTTCATGGCTTCTGGCATTGTAAATACATCTTGTACTACTTGGTAAAAACCACCTTGAGTTTTGTTAGCACTTTTAAGCGCTGCTGCAATCCACTGCACAATACCAAACGCTAATAAACCACCAGCTAATAGGTATAATTCTTTTTCAAGCGATAAGCCCATGACTAATGCAAGGGTTGCTAAACCCAGCACTACAAAAATAATGGCGCCTTTATTAAAGTTAATATCAACCAGTTTGCTTGTAGTAGGTTGAGCGCTTTGCTTTTCAAAAGCCGCTAATTGCTCTGGGCTGTACTCTTTTGTACGTGCAACGGTCCAAAGCACAGCAACAAGTAGCACCACCCCCCCCCAATAAAATGAGTATTTAACAGACTCTGGAATTTGCCCAGGCGCTGCAGTATTACTTACATCAAACCAGTTGGTCATCATCCATGGTAATGCTGAGGCTAGTACCGCACCAATACCAATAAAAAAGCTTTGTAACCCGTAACCTGTAGCGCGTTGTTTTTCTGGCAAGTTATCGCCTACAAGTGCTCTAAACGGTTCCATGGTTACGTTGATTGACGCATCCATTATCCATAACATACCAGCGGCAATCCAAAGCGTTGGTGAATGCGGCATAATAAATAGTGAAAGCGTTGTTAACACTGCACCTATAAAAAAGAACGGACGGCGGCGACCAAAGCGCCCCCATGTTTTATCGCTCCAGTAACCAATAATAGGCTGTACGATTAAACCAGTAAGCGGTGCTGCAACCCATAAAATGGGAATATCATCAACTTGTGCGCCTAATGTTTGAAATATACGGCTCACATTACCGTTTTGCAGAGCAAAACCAAACTGTATACCTAAAAAGCCAAAACACATGTTCCATATTTGCCAAAAGCTTAGATTTGGCTTGTCGCTATTATTTTGATTATTCATTATTAGCCTTATTTGTTAATACTGCGCTGCTAAATGCATCAAGTGTGAGTGTAAATGTTGCGCCTTGCGACCCTGATGTGATCTCGGTGCTGTGCTGCTCAAGTAAGTCATGCAATTGGGTGTGTTCGCTAAGTGCTGCTAATTGCGCTTTTGATAAGTTAACCGTAATAGTTTGAGGTTGTTTGCTAAAGTTACTTAAAACGTACAGCGTTTGTTGGCCAAGTTTGCGCATAAAGCCAACAACTCGCTCGCTTCCTGTTACGCTAAGCTCGGTCATTTCACCCCCAACCACAACAGGTAAACTATTAAGTGACATAATGGCTTTATAGTAATCACGAAGTGCCGACTGCTCTTTCGTTAAATTAGCGCCGTCAAACTTGCCGTTATTCATCCACGCTTGATGCGCCGGTACGCCAATGTAATCAAAAATACTGGTGCGTGTAGCTGTGCCAAATCCTGCGTTTTCTGAGCCATCTTCTCCCACATCTTGACCAAAATATAATAACGTGGGTGCGCGGCTCATTAAGTTAGAAACCACCATAGCCGGTTTACCCCAAGCAGCATTACCTGCAAAATCAGGGCTTGCGATACGTTGCTCGTCGTGGTTTTCTAAAAAGTGCAGCATGTGCGCTTCAATGTCAGTAATTTGGCTTTGGGCTGCAAAAATAGTATTAGCAGCTTGCTTACCCTGCATAATGGCTTTTAATGTGTCGTAAAAGCCTACTTTGTCGTAAAGGTAGTCCATTTTACCTTGGTGAATATACGCACGGTACATTAGCGGGTTGTAAACTTCAGCTAACAAAAAGGCATCGCTTTTTTGCATTTTTATCGACGAATTTAAAAAACTCCAAAACTCTACTGGCACCATTTCGGCCATGTCGTATCTAAAGCCATCAACGCCTTTATCGAGCCAAAAAAGTACTATGTCTCTAAATTTGTACCAGCTGTTAGGAAGCTCTTTATCTTGCCAAAATGCATAATGAGCACGGTAGTCTTTATTTTTGTATTCACTTGGCAATTGAACAAAGTCGTAGCTGCCATCAGGCTTTACGCCATAATTAACTTTTACTGTTTCGTACCAATCGTTTATATCGGGTTTTGCTGCACGGGCACCATTACCTGTCCATTTAGCGGGCGTTTCATTAAAAAAGCCATCCGCTAATAGGTGTTCATTACCCCCTAAAACCTTATACTCTGGCGATGTTGGCACCTGAAAAGACTGCCCTGGTACGTAGTAAAAGTTATTATTTTTATCGTACGCTTTAGTGGTGTCGTCTTGTGCGCCAAAGTCTTTAACGCCCTTAGGTTTGCCAAGGGATTGGTAGTTTCGCGCTACATGGTTAGGCACTATATCAATAATTACTTTCATGCCATGGTTATGTGTACGCTCAATAAGTGCGCTAAATTCATCCATGCGCTGAGTAACATTAACTGCTAAATCAGGGTTTACATCGTAATAGTCTTTAATAGCATACGGTGAGCCCGCCCTGCCTTTAACTACATCAGGATCATCTTGAGAAATCCCATAATCAGTGTAATCCCCAACTAACGCATGATGTAGCACGCCGGTGTACCAAACATGTGTGGTACCTAACTCTTTTATACCTTTAAGAGCTGCGTCATTAAAATCGGCGAATTTGCCTACACCATTTTGCTCTTTTGTGCCCCATGACATATTAGAAGTGTTGGTATTACCAAATAGGCGAGTAAATACTTGGTATACAACAGGCTTGGTTAATTCGTTTTGTGTTTGTGCTGGCGCTTGTGGTTGCTCGGGCTTGTTACTTTCTGAGCAACCCATAGCAATAAGTGCGCTACACAGAATTGCGGGTAGATAAACTGATTTTTTCATTGTGCGTCTTTTTGTCAGTATTTTTATAACTTTATACTAAAGATTAGTGCAGCAACCATACAGTTGCTGCATACGTATTCAGGTAAACTATTGAGGGGTATTTATAACTAATACCGTTGCACTCATTGCTGGTAAAGCCACTGTGTTACCTAGTAACTGTGTTTTGTTGGTAAATATGTTAAGCGCTTTAGCATTTTTTGGTATTACCTCCTGCATATATTCAATATTCTTCGTTAGCTCTTTTGTGTTTTTATTCATAAATACCAATACAGTTTGCTCGTCGCTAATACGCGCATAACTATACACACCTTGTTGAGGCGTAAAGTGCACTAATTTGCCTTTATCTAGCGCTGTGCTGTTTTTTCTAAAGTTAAGCAAGGTACTAATTGTTTTGTGCATGTCTTTCTGCTGCAAGGTAAGCCCTTTACCTGTAAATGCATTACTTGTTTGGCCTTTAAATCCACCCGGGAAGTCTATTCTAATATCACCATGGTCTTTACTTGGGGTGTTATCTAATAAAACCTCCGTACCGTAATACATTTGTGCAATACCGCGCGTAGTTAAAAATAGCGTCATGGCCATTTTAGTTTTTGCAACATCTTGTTCAAGTTCGGTGTATACACGGCTCATATCGTGGTTATCAGCAAATACCATAATGTTATTGGTATCAGGGTATAAAAAGTCATTCGCCAACGACTGATATACTTTAACCCAACCCGTATTCCAGCTTTCATCTTCATTTAGCGCTTGAATTACCGACTCTTGCAAAGAAAAGTCCATCACGCTTGGTAGGCTTGATGTATACCCATCTTGATTGTATTTACCACGTTGCCAATAAGAGGCAATTGCAGGGTTAGAGGTCCACTCTTCTCCTACAATATTAAAGCCTGGGTATTCTTGCATAATGGCTTTTGTCCAATCGCTCAAAAATGCTTTATCTGAGTAAGAGTAGGTATCAACGCGAATACCGCTTAAATCCGCGTATTCAATCCACCAAATAGCGTTTTGAATTAAATATTCACTTAACAGTGGTTGGCGCTGATTTAAATCAGGCATGGTTTCTACAAACCAACCATCGTTAAACTGGCGTTTGTCGTACTCGCTGGCGTGTGGGTCTTGTATAGTTTGGCGCGCATGGCTGGTGGCATTTTTGCCTTTATTAAACTCACCATTAAAGTTAATCCAATCTTTAGTTGGCTTATCGTCAACCCAAGTATGCTCAGAGCCAAAATGGTTGAGGACCATATCCATTACCAGGCCAATACCCTGCTCTTTTGCTTTTACTGATAACGTTTTGTATAACTGGTTTGAGCCCATTCGTGGGTCAACCTTATAAAAGTCTGTAATTGCATAACCATGATAAGAATAATTAGGCATGTTGTTTTCAAGCACTGGGGTTAACCAAAGCTGTGTTACGCCTAAATCGTTTAAATAGGGTAGCGCGTTTATAACGCCCTGAATATCACCACCGTGGCGCCCACCTTTTATACTCGGGTTTGCCGCTTCTAACATGCTAGGAACAGTATCGTTTTGCTCATCACCATTAGCAAAGCGATCTGGGTTGATTAAATAAAGGGTATCGTTAGAGGTAAAGCCTTGGCGCTTTACACTGTTTTTATCACGCGCAAGTAGTGGAAATTCGAAACTTTGGCTCGCTTCACTGCTATTAAATTTAAGCGTTCCAGCTTTAGCGGCGTCGGTAATGGTAATATTTAAAAATACATAATTTGGATTATCGGTACGGGTTACTTTATTTAACTTAACGCCGTTGTATTTAGCTAATTTAATTTGCTCGTTTGCAATATTTTGCTCATGCACCATGATGTTAATCGTGTTTTTATTCATGCCTACCCACCAATTGGCAGGTTCAACGTTAAGTGCGTAGCTAATGGTTGGTAAGGTGCATGCACTTACAAGTAAAAGTGTGTTTAAAA
This sequence comes from Pseudoalteromonas carrageenovora IAM 12662, assembly GCF_900239935.1. Lineage (NCBI taxonomy): Bacteria > Pseudomonadati > Pseudomonadota > Gammaproteobacteria > Alteromonadales > Pseudoalteromonadaceae > Pseudoalteromonas > Pseudoalteromonas carrageenovora. The sequence goes on along the minus strand of NZ_LT965928.1, from coordinate 1,584,343 downwards.
ATCGCATCATTAGGCCTTTTTAATTTTTGCTAAAAAATCTTTATGAGTAGGTAATTGTTCTACCGTTGAAGTAATAAGAGTTTTTAATGTAGAAAATAAATCGTTAAGTTGTTCACTGCTTAATGAGTCAACAATACTATTGTAATCATCGGGAATAAGTCCTTGGCCTATAAACACTTGCTGCCAAGCAACTTCTGCAAATAGTTCGTCGTTTTCACGTACTACTTTGCCTGTGTGTTTAAATAAATTGAGTTTATGAGCTAATGAATCGGGAATTTCCATTTGCTTACACTGGCGCCAAAACGCCGAGTCTTCTCGCTCTGTTAGTTTGTAATGCAAAATAATAAAATCGCGTATGTGCTCAATTTCTGTCACGCTTTGCTTATTAAACTCTGCAACTAACGCATCGCTAATACCATTATTCGGAAACAGCTTTATTAAACGGGTTACTGCACTTTGTATTAAGTGGATACTGGTTGACTCTAACGGTTCTAAAAAGCCACTGGCGAGTCCAACCGAAACCACATTTTTATGCCACTGCTTTAAGCACCGTCCTGTTTTAAATTTTATAACGCGTGGCTCTGTAATTGGCTCAGCGGGTAAATTATTTAATAGTAACTGCGTGGCCGACTCATCAGACAAATAACGGCTACAGTAAACAAGCCCATTACCCACTCGGTTTTGCAGCGGAATTTGCCATTGCCAACCTGCGCTATGCGCAATTGAGCGAGTATAAGGTTTTAGCGAATCAGTACCTTGAGATTGCACAGCAACGGCGCTATCACATGGTAAATAATGAGACCAGTCCACAAAGCCTGTATTAAGTGTTTGCTCTATTAACAAAGCGCGCTGACCGGTACAGTCTATAAATAAATCGCCGTTAATTTCGGTGTCATTATCAAGTGTGAGGCTTGTAATATTGCCTGAGTGCGGACATTGATTAACCTGCTCTATTTTAGCGTCTATGTGTTTAACGCCACGCGAAGTAGCAAGCGTTTTTAAGTACTCTGCATAGCGAGTTGCATTAAAGTGATACGCATAACTCAAGCCAGGTAATTGCGTATTAGGTATAGTATTTAATGGTGCAAATTTAAGCTGTTGAGCGGCTTGGTAATTTAACGAAAAATCCCATAGGCTATCTTCAGAGCCGGTAATTTTCCCCTTTACCCAAAAATTGTAAAAATCGCAAAAAGGAAAGTCTTTTCCGAATGAGCCAAAAGCATGCATATAGCTATGAGAGGGAGTTTTCCAATTTTCGAACTCAATACCTAATTTAATAGATGCATTGGTGGCGTTTATAAAATCTTGCTCGTTTATACCCAGTGCGTTATTAAGTTGAATAATAGGCGGAATTGTTGCTTCACCAACGCCTATAGTGCCTATTGTGCTTGATTCAATCAGCGTTATGTCAATTACTTTGCCTAACACTTTATTTAGCAAAGCTGCAGCTATCCACCCTGCGGTGCCACCGCCTGCAATGACAACGTGTTTTATTGGTTTCATATTATTGTCCACGTTTAGCCCCGCAAAATGATTAGGTTTTACTGCGGATTGGTATTAGATAGAGTAGCTATAAAAAAGCCCTTGTAACACAAATTACAAGGGCTCCTACACACAATCTTTATTATAGCTTGTAGCTAAAGCCTAACAAGTAAGTACGACCGTAATCTTGGTAGTCGCGAACTTGTAGCGCGTTATCACCAGAAAGCGATGTAAACGGCTCTTCTGTTAAGTTTTGTACTTGGAACTGAATTGATAAACCTTCAAGGCTTTCAATACCGGCTTCAGAAAAGTCATAACCCGCTTGAACATCCCAAATTGTTTCACCTAGGATATCTACTTGCTCGGTGTTAAAACCTAAACCGTATACATCACCTTTAAAGGCACTACGCTTACGCATACTAGTACGTAATTGCACACCATTCATCTCGTAGTAAACCGTTAAGCTTTGAATTTTATCTGAAAGACCCGGTAACTCGTATTCGTTACCGTTTTGATCTTCTATGTCAGACTCAATACCTGTATGGCTTGCAATTAAACCAAAGCCTTCAAGTGACGGGTGGAAAATTTTAAATGGTAACGCTAGTGATAACTCGTAACCGTATAGGTCACCGCCGCCACCATTTACTTTACCGCTACCTGTGCCCTCTGATGTAGCTGGAATTTCTCCATTAGATGGATCTGCAACACCCGACATATCAATTGCGTAAGTACCGTCAAAAATCCACTGTGTTAAGTCTTTATAGAAAAATGCAGCAGAGAAGTAACCTTCATCACTAAAGTAGTTTTCATAAGATAAATCGTAGCCTGTTGCTTCTTTAGGTTCTAAATTAGGGTTACCACCGGATACAGACCAGTAGTTACCGTTTTCATCCGGTGTATCATTATATGATGCATTAACAGAGGCGTTCATTTCATCTATGCGCGCACGTGAGATCGTTTTAGCTGCGCCAAAACGTATTGTTTGCTGCTCATCAATCGCAAGTGATAAATTTAAGCTTGGTAAAACGTGAGAATAATCGTGCCCAATATCTGTAGGTGAAGCAATGACTAAACCAGTATTATCATCTACACCAAAAGCGTTACCTTGAGAAGATTGATCTGTATGAACATAGCGCACCCCCACATTACCCGTTAATGGAAGACCATTTACTTCAGCATTAATATTAGCTTGTGCAAATGCTGAGGTGATTTCTTCTTTTACGGTCCACGATTTAGTTGTATGGCTAGAGTTAGTTAAACTCTCATCTAGTGTTTCGTAGTAACCATCATTAACTAAACCATTTACATCGTAGGCTATCATGTCGCCTAATCCAATAAAGTCTAAACCAACACTGCCTAAACGATATTGCTCTGGCACACTAACCATACCTGGGTTCTCAAGAGAAAAATCAGTCAAGGTTAAAAAGTAACCTTGCGAAGATTTAGACTTTTCACGTTCTTTATAACCTAAGCCAAATTCAATTGAGCTAATATATTCGTTTTCTAATACTTTAGAAGCTGCTAGCTTAAGTGTTACAAGTTCATCTTCAATGGTAGGTGCATTAATAAAGCCGTCTTGAGCTTGGTTTTCATACTCAGTGCCAGTTAATCCATATGCATCATTTAGTGCAGAGCTTGCGCCCCATGAAAGAGGTCCACCTAATTGGATTAGATCATAATCGCTGTAATCTAAGTCATGTGAGAAAGTAGCGCCAGTATTGCCGCCGTTAAAGGCATAACCTAGGTTATCTGCAACACCGCGAGAATCACCACGCCCTGTACCTGAGTAGCTTTCTATACTCCAAATTTTACGGTCAACTTGCGAGTAACTTGCATCAAACTCTACTGACCATGAATCATCAATATCGTATTTAGTGTTAAAGCCAAATGCAGTTAATTCAGCATCACGCTCTTGGTAATCGTTACGTACTACTACACGTTGACCTTGTGTTAAAGCACTTGTTATAAATCCACTTTCTGCATCTACTGTAGCACTGCTTGCATCAATACTACCTTGACCCCAAGCAAAAGGAACTTCAATACCGCGTAAAATTTGCTCATCTGTGAAATCTACATACAACGCATCAAACGTCATATTTAATTTATCAGTAGGCGCAGCCTCTAATACGAGCATTGCTGAGTCACGCTCAAGTGTTGATGAACGAACGTAAGGCTTAGCGCCGCCTAAAATTGAATATGAGTTCCCATCTTCAGCAGTGAACTCAGGGTAACCCCATGAATTCCAGCGTTTTTCTTGATTTGGTGAGCTCATGGTGTTCAGTGCAAATGCAACACCAATAGTGTCATCAGCAAACTGATCAATATATGAGAATGTACCACGGTAACCGTCGTCGTTTCCGTCTGAGTTTAGTTTATCAAAACTAGTTTGCTCGTATTGGCCATTAACTTGCACGACACGTTCACCTTTACTCAAAGGTCGAACTGTTTGCATGTTAATAACACCCGCAATACCATCAGCATCTAAACTAGCACTTGGTGTTTTATATACGGTTACACCGCTCATTATTTCTGATGGGTAAAGATCAAACTCTACGCCGCGGTTATCGCTGATAGATACCTGTTCGCGGCCGTTAAATGTAGTACCACTTTCGTTTTCACCAAAACCACGAATTGATACTCTGCTTGCGCGACCATCTAAACGCTGCGCTGTTAAACCAGGTAAGCGTGCAATAGACTCAGCAATTGATGAGTCAGGTAGTTTACCTATATCTTCAGCAGAGATAGATTCTACAACCTGTGTAGAAAAGCGTTTTGTGTTGATTGATTCTACAACGCTGCCACGAAAGCCTTTTACTTCGATAACCTCAACGTCATCATTTTTAACTGTATCTTCTTGCGCCGCTACAGAGGTGAAGCTTGCTAAACCTGCAGTTGCTAATGCCAAAGTTAATATACTTGGTTTGAACATAGACATGATGTTTTTCCCGTTACCCATATTGTGATACCCGCTTCTTTATTTGAGTGATAGTCAAACAGGCGAGCTAATTTTGTTGTCAGCATCAATATTAACGCTCGAATTATTTTATTAACAACTTTATGCATACGTATTCAAGACCATGCAATGTAATATAAATTAACAGTTGGTTCACAAAATAAAAGCTAAGCTATTGATTTTAAATTTATTATTATGGTGCAACAGGATTGTTAATGAGTCTTATAAAAATACATATGTTCGCACTATGAATTACCCATGATACAGCGTGTAAATAGCGTTAAATAAAGCAATTTTTAATATTTACATAAGTTACTTTAATAATTTAATGTTTTATGAAATTGGTAAGACCATTCATCACTTTCACCAATACCGTGCAAGCCTTTTAAAATAAGCACCAAAACAGACCGCACTATTTTATTCATAAGTAAAAAGCATGATTGGTAAAGCTAGCAATAAAAAAAACAGCACCTTAAATACACCTCTTTAAAAGCGCATTTAAGTAAGTAAATTAGCTGCATACGTATGCAGACTTTTTACAGAGTAGCCCCCTTCACGTATGCTTTTTGAAAATTTAGTGATTGTTTCAATCAAACTAATAACAATATAAATACTGTGTGGAACGACGGAGAAAAGCATGGCCCAACAGCAGTGGTATAAAGGTGCGGTTATTTATCAGGTTTACCCGCGAAGCTTTCAAGACAGCAATAACGATGGTATTGGTGATCTTAAAGGGATAATTAATCGCATTGATTACATTAAAAGCCTTGGTGTTGATGCTATTTGGATCTCTCCATTTTTCAAATCACCTATGAAAGATTTTGGTTACGATATCAGCGATTATCGCGACATAGACCCTCTTTTTGGTGACTTGAACGACTTTGATGAGTTAATAGATCAGGCACATAAACGCGACATCAAAATTATAATTGACCAAGTATTAAGTCATACATCAGACCAACATCAATGGTTTTTAGATAGTCGTGAAAATCAAAATAATGATAAATCAGATTGGTACGTTTGGGCTGACTCTAAAGAAGATGGTACAGCGCCTAATAACTGGTTATCTATATTTGGTGGCGGCGCTTGGCAATGGGAACCTCGTCGTGGTCAGTACTATTTACATAACTTTTTAACCGAACAGCCTGATTTAAACTTTCATAACCCAGAAGTAAGAAACGCAGTACTTGATAACGTTGAGTTTTGGCTTAAAAAAGGGGTTGATGGATTTAGGCTAGATGCAATTAATTTTTGCTACCACGATGCACAACTGCGCGATAATCCAGCTAAACCTAAAGATAAACGCCAAGGACGTGGTTTTAGTGAAGACAATCCGTATGCCTTTCAGTATCACTATTATAATAACACTCAGCCAGAAAATATTGAGTTTATGCAAGATATACGCGCATTACTTAATAAGTACCCAGGCACTGTATCGTTAGGTGAAATTTCATCAGAAGATTCATTGGCGACAATGGCAGAGTACACTCAAGGTGGTGACAAACTACACATGGGTTATAGCTTTGAACTACTTACTGATGATTATTCAAGTAAATACATAAGAGAAACTGTACAAACACTTGAGCAGCGCATGCTCGAGGGCTGGCCGTGTTGGGCGTTTAGTAACCACGATGTAGAGCGTGTAGCAAGTCGTTGGAGCCAAAACGGTGAAATAGACCCAGCTCAGTGTAAAATGCTTACAGCTCTCCTTGCTTCATTACGAGGCAGTGTATGCATGTATCAAGGTGAGGAACTAGGTTTAGGTGAAGCGTCTGTATCATTTGAAGACTTACAAGACCCGTATGGCATTACTTTCTGGCCAAACTTTAAAGGTCGTGATGGCTGCAGAACACCGATGCCTTGGGAGAACAATGGCTCAAAACATGCAGGTTTTAGTAATGCAAAACCTTGGTTACCTGTAGATAACGCGCACACTCAAAGTGCTGTATCTGTTCAGGATAAAGATTCAGAATCTATACTTAATGCCTACCGTGAGTTTATGGCATGGCGTAAAGAGCATGCTGTGTTATTAGAAGGCAACATAGAGTTTATTGATACTGCTGAGCCAATTCTTGCCTTTTACAGAACGTTAAACGAGCAAACAATGATGTGTGTGTTTAATTTAGCTGGCACAAATCAAACGTTTGAGCTGAGTAAAACAGTGACTGAAGCGCATGATTCACTATCTCATTGTAATGCCACTTTAGAGGGTAATACGTTAAGCATAAGCGGTTTTGGGTGCTATTTTGCTTTTGTAAATTAATAAAGCCCTAACATATTTTAAAAGCCCGATTTTATCGGGCTTTTTTGTGCGCTTAAATCTTGGGGCCACTTTTGTCGGTATGAGACGAAATAGCTGCCACCAAAGCACTAACTTAACCTTTTTAATGTGATTGTGTTTTACTATTTAAATAATCAGTGAGCGCAAATAATACGCCTGAGCTTACAAAAGTAATATGAATAATCACCTTCCAAAATAACTCATCACTTGAGTGAATATTTGAATTAATAAATACCTTTAAAAGCTCAACCGCAGATATGGCTACAATAGCGCTAATGAGTTTCATTTTTAAACCAGAGAAACCAACCTTCCCCATCCATGAAGGCCTATCTTCATGGCCCTCAATATTGAGCTTTGAGACAAAATTTTCATAGCCGCTAAAAATAATAATTAAAAGCAAACCTGCTAATAAGGCTGTATCAACCAGCGTAAGTATACCAACGAGTAATTCTTGATTTGTTGCGCTAAAGGTTGCAATGCCCATTAAATAAAGTTGTTTAAAAAACTTTATAAGTAATAGTATTACTGCAAACAATAAGCCTACAAAAAACGGCGCGAGTAACCAACGCCCTGCAAATATAAACGATTCTAACCCTTGCTCCACCTTGTGTACTTTACGAGGTGCGTGAGGGATATTTGATTGCTGATCAGCCATTCATTTTACTTTTTATAAAAAAAGCGACCTTAGCTTATAAATTATTACAACACAAATACTTATAATATAATTTAAGCGTAATTTTCTCATCTTCACGATAAAAATTTTTCGTTATCTTTTATTTCGTTTTCGATTAAAAATCAACTTACCAACAGAATTGTTCTGGATTGGGCACTACTGATTTGTACTTTAATTTAAACTAGTTAAATCAGTCATCACACCATTTATTTAGGAATAAACGAATGAAAAAAGCATTGTTAGCATTAATCGTAGCTCCACTATTTGCAGTATCTGCGACTTACGCGGTAGCAGACGATACGCCAACAGCTTCAGCCGAAATGATAAAAGAGTACACAGAAATGTGTGTTAACTGGGCTAAAGATGATGACGTAAGCAATGAAGAGATAAATGCCTACGTATTAAGATGCGTAAATGATGAGCTTGAATCTGAAGGTTATAAAAAAGTATCTTCTGTTAAGATTTAATACCAATACACCTAGTTGAATGTACTGCTAATAAAGCCGTTGCGAAAACATTTGATACCAATTCGCTTAATTGATTTATTTTGAGGCTAGAAAAACGTGTTGATAGCTAGGCAAAAAATTCGCTATTTAGTTGTTCTAAGTGAGAATTTTTTAACACAGATAGCGACACGTTTAGCCCCGCAGAATGATTAAGTATTATTGCAGGTTGGTATAACTAGGTACAAAAAAACCGGAATGACACAAGCTGTGCATTCCGGTTTTTTTATGTGCTATAAAAAGGTAAATAAGTAACTAAATACTTATTAATCTTCTTTTTTAACTTTAGGCTTTGCTTTTGCTTTAGCTGGTGCTTTTTTAGCAGCCGCTTTCTTTTTAGGCGCAGCTTTTTTCTTCGCTTCTTCTACCCATTTACCCGCTTCATAATGAGCAGTCCAGCCAGTTGCTTTACCGTCTACTTCAGTCATTACATACTGAGATTTATTTTTACGGCTATAACGCACAACGGCAAGATTACCATCAGGGTCTTTAACTGGGGCATCTGCTAAGTAATAAAACTTAGGTGAAATACGATCTCTAAAGCGTTTTAACTCTTCTACCTTAGGTGCGCGTGTTTCACGTGATTTAGGGAACGTATTAGCAGCTAAAAATATACCTGCCGCACCATCACGCAGTACAAAGTATGCATCAGACTTTTCACATTCAAGCTCAGTAATATGAACAGGATCTTCTTTAGGTGGCGCTGCTTCCCCATTTTTGAGTAACTTACGAGTATTTTTACACTCTTCGTTATTACAGCCAAAGTACTTACCAAAACGACCTGATTTAAGCTCCATGTCAGAACCACATTTATCACACTCGATAATGGGCCCATCGTAACCTTTAATCTTAAAAGTGCCCTCTTCAACTATATGCCCTTTACATGCAGGGTTGTTACCACAGACATGCAGTTTTCGAGTTTCATCGATAAGGTATGAATCCATTGCCGTTTCACAAATTGGGCAACGCTTCATTTGCATTAGCTTTTCAGTTTCTTCATCCTCTACATCAGCAGCAACAGCTTCATCACCCGACACTAAATTCATCGTTGTAGTACAACGCTCTTTAGGCGGTAAGCTATAACCTGTACACCCTAAGAACACACCCGTTGATGCTGTTCGAATCCCCATTTTTCTGCCACATGTAGGACAGTCAATATCGGTTTCAACCATTTGATTAAGGCGCATACCACCTTGCTCGGGTTCATCTTTAGCTATGTTTAACTGAGTAGAAAAATCAGCATAAAATTTATCAAGTACTTGTGTCCAAACACGTTCGCCTTCGGCGATGTCATCTAAACGACCTTCCATTTTTGCTGTAAAATCAAAATTCATTAAATCAGTGAAGTTTTCAACTAAACGGTCGGTAACTATTTCACCCATTTTTTCAGCAAAGAAACGACGGTTTTCTACGCGTACATAACCACGATCTTGTATCGTTGAAATAATTGATGCATACGTAGATGGTCGACCAATACCACGTTTTTCAAGCTCTTTTACTAGGCTTGCTTCACTAAAACGCGCTGGCGGCTTAGTAAAGTGTTGCTTAGGGTCAAGCTCAATTAAACTAAGTACTTCGCCTTCTTTAACAGCTGGTAATGATTGATCTTCTTCATTCTTTTTGCGTACTGCCGGCTGTACTTTTGTCCAACCATCAAAGCGAAGCACTCGCCCTTTAGCTTTAAGTTGAAAATCGTTAGCTGCAACAGTCAGTGTTGTTAAGTCGTATTCTGCAGGTACCATTTGGCACGCTACAAATTGGCGCCAAATTAGCTCATAAAGCTTTTTAGCATCCGCATCTACACCTTCTACATGCCCAGAAAGCACACTTACACTCGAAGGTCGAATTGCCTCATGCGCTTCTTGTGCATTACCTTTTGAACTGTAATTAATTGGATCTTTTGGTAAATATTTATCACCAAACTCTTGTGTTACATATTCGCGGCACATTTCAACAGCATCTTTAGATAGATTAGTTGAGTCGGTACGCATATAGGTAATGTAACCACCTTCATACAAGCGCTGAGCAAGCATCATGGTCTTTTTAACACCATACCCTAAACGAGTACTTGCAGCCTGTTGCATAGTTGAAGTAATAAAAGGAGCACTTGGGCGACTCTTACTTGGTTTTTCCTCAACACTTATTACTTTATATTCGGCATTCTCAAGGCTTTTAACTGCTTCTGTAGCCTGTGCTTCATTTACAGGCTTAAATGGCTTACCTGCTTGTTTGGCTACTTCTAAACGTAACTCTGATTCAGCGTTTTTAACATCAGCATGAATATCCCAAAATTCTTCTGGAATAAATGCTTTAATTTCACGCTCGCGCTCTACAAGTAAACGAACTGCAACTGACTGTACTCGACCTGCTGAAAGCCCACGTGCGACTTTTGCCCACAACAAAGGCGAAACCATAAAGCCTACAACACGGTCTAAAAAGCGACGTGTTTGCTGAGCGTAAACCATATCGGTATTTAACTCACCAGGGGTTTCGAAAGCTTGTTGAATCGCATTTTTAGTAATTTCGTTAAAAACTACACGCTTATACTTTTCAGGTTCTCCACCAATAATTTCTTGAAGGTGCCAAGCAATTGCCTCCCCTTCTCTATCCAAATCCGTTGCGAGGTATATTTGGTCTGCATTTTCAGCCAATTTTTGTAATTCTTGAACAACTTTTTCTTTACCTGGCAATATTTCGTAATGAGGTTTCCATCCTTTTTCAGGATCGATACCCATACGCGCAACTAAATTTGTGTAATCTCGTTGCTGTTTATACGCTGCTTTTTCTTCTGGTTCCATTTTGCGTACTTCTGCTGGCGTTTTAGTTGCCGGCACTTTAGCTTTGCTCGAACCTGAAGTAGGTAAGTCTCGTACATGTCCGATACTGGACTTTACGATAAAATCATTACCTAAATATTTATTAATTGTTTTAGCCTTAGCAGGTGACTCTACAATTACTAGCGATTTGCCCATAGTTGCCTATTTCTAACCAAATATTTAAAATGTGTTTGCCGGTATAAACGGCGCGAATATTTATAGGTATATCTACAAACACTAATTGTTACAAGCTTTTAATACAAACTTTTCTGTATTTACTGAATAAACGAACAATTTTTGCTGTTAAATTAAACAAACAGGTGTTTTTAGATTATTTGATGTGGAATATATAGAACACAACGAAAAATGCCAACCGAAAGGTTGGCATTTTTTATTTAAAACGATTATAAATCGTCGGTTACGTTAATTGAAAGTGTCGTTTCTAACCCTGATGGTGCTTCTGCACTGATAGTTAAAAAACCACTAAATTGCTCATTACCGCCATCCAAATCCTCACGCGTAATACCAAACGATAACCCTACCGGTACAATACTTGTTGTATTAGGGTAAGTATAACTATCGGTTCCTATCAAAATACCATTATCTGTTGAAATAGAAATGGTTGTCTCAGCCGGCATTGGGTTGTTATAAATATCCGCAATAAATACTGTAAGACTTAAACTAGACGTACCTGTTGCAGTTTGTGTTAAGTCTATTGAATCAACCTGACACATTAACTGACTGGTTGCATCGTTTTGTGAACGACGAACTAACGGGCTTGTAGGATCACTATTCACACGCACTTCAGATGCACTAGCACCTACAATAGCCGAGCAATCGTCAGCATAGGTTACTAATCTAAAGAATGCCGTATCGCCTGACATTACAATCTCTTGGTTTTGGAACACATTAACCATTTGGCGGCTACATATTCCTGCGATTTCACCTTCTTCACGACACAATAAGCCGTTGTATAAACCGTTTTGTGTAGTCCAAGCGCCATTACCATCAAAATCTACAAATTCTTCAAACTCATCGCCGGTTGAATTATCACGTGAACATGGGTCGGTACCATCATTACAATCTTTACCGCCATAACTGCCATCTTCGTTATTATCAATAAATGCTTCTGGAATATCGAATAAATCATCAAAGAAGTCTTCACTATCAAAATAACCATTGCCATTTAAATCTGAGAAGGTCTCTTCACCAATTGCATATGCATGAACTGTAGCGCGCCCACCAAGTGGTAAATCTACCGTTAGGTCGTTATTTAAAATACCTAATGGACAAGGTAATCCACCATCACATTTTTGAGTAATGCTATTTTCGTACATTGAATCAGTAAATGGTCGTGGGTTACTACTGGTCCACGTTACACTACATGTACCGCTTGTTGTTACACAGCTAGGTTCTATTACTCCGCCCTCTGTAATAAATGTTACCGCAGTACCATCTGGAACAGGGTTATTAAAATGATCAGCTAGGCGAGCGTTAACCGCAACTGTATTACCATCCACATTCAAAGCATGAGGGTTGAAAATAGAACGCGATAATGAAAAGCTATTTTGATCAGCAATACCTGTACTGACAACAAGAATATCTGAAGGAGCCGTTACAATAACAGTACTGCCATCAACGTCTTCTTCACTTGATGCAATTACACGTACTGGTGTAGCAATAGAGCCTGAAAGAACTGACGTTGTAACTTCACCGCTGGCATTAGTAATCGCGCTGGCGGTACCTAATGTTATTCCACCTACAGACGTAGAAAGTTCAAAATTAACAGTTCTTGATGCCAAATCGTTTCCATTTGAATCAACAAGTTTAAAAGTTACTTCTGATATCTCAGTTCTATCAGCACCACCAGTACCTTTTAGAGCAATCACAGGTTCAGTAACTTCTACAAACTGTAAAAAGCCAATATTTGCTGGTGATACATTAATAGTTGTATTTGCAGAAACTGTATCACCACCGGTAATAACTGTTGCTGTAATTATATCACCACCAACACAGGTTAATGGGCGGTAAGTTGAGCGTGCAAATCCACCAATACTAGTAACTGTTTCGTCAATTAATGCCTGTCCTGAACTCACACAACCAGACGAAAACTCAACGGTTAACGGTGTAGTGTATAATTCACCATCTTTAGAGATTTCTATAGATATTAATGCTGTTGCACCTGCGGCTAAAAGCTCATCAGCAGCAATTGAGCTCGAAATAGCAATTTCTATATCTACAGCAGCAATTTGAAATGCCTTTGTTAAATTACTATCAAGTACTGAAACTGTAATTTCGCCAGCACCTACATCTTGCCCTGGTACAATATCTAACAGTGCAATGCCATTAGCATCGGTAATAGCGGTACCGGTTGATGGGGTAATAGTACCAATAGTAGTTGTGGCTGTTACCAATGTTTGCGTAAGTGGTGTAGTAGAGTCTTCGTTTGTAACCTCTATATAAAGAATAGCGGTTGAGTCGCCCGAAATACTTGTGACTGCTTCACACGAGCTTGCATCTCTTACTGACTTAAAGTTTGCAGGGCAATTTTCTAAAATTGAAAAACTAATATCAGCAGTGCTTTGATCAGGATTTACAGCATCACCTCGAGTGTAAAAACCTAACGTTTGTTCAACTCCTTCATATTGTGCTGTTATTTCACCGGCACCTTCAACAGTCCCAGAGGTTAAATTAAGTGAAGCCACGCCACTTTCGTTTGTTAACGCTGTGCCAATACTTGGAATCAAATTACCTAACGTAGAAGAGAAATTAACTACAGCGCCGTCAACTTCAACCCCATCGCCATCTAAAATTGTTGCTTTTATAACACCACTGTCTGTAGCACTTATGGTACTAATTTCTGCAAGTGTTGTTGAAGATGTAAGACTTAAACTAATTGAAAAATCTAATGACTCACCTTGAACTGGCGCGTCGCCTTCGGTAGTAAAAGTATATGCATCAGAGCTAAATACTGTGTTTTCGTTATCAGTGTAAGTAGCAACTATTGAACCTGCACCAGCTTCTGTTCCAGCTAAAAGGCTGATAGTTGCAATGCCTTGGTCGTTCGTTAATGCAGTACCATTTGTTGGATTAATTGTACCTAAACCTGTTAGTACAAATTCAACTAACTTAAAAGCGGCTGGCTCATCATCAATTAATAGCACAACCTGGGCCGTAACTGGGTTTTCATAATCAACACTTCTAGCTGACTCACCTGATGAGTTGACTATAGTAACTTCTAACTGAGGATCTGTTGACTGGGCACCATCTGATTCAAAAGCAAATGTATCAGTGTAACTAACACTGTCGATTGTATAAGTTGCTGTTACTTCCCCTGCACCTGCATTTTCACCAGCCGTTAGCTCAATGGTCGCTATACCGTCTGATTGTGTGAGGGCTGTACCCGTAGTTGGGTTTAGCTCACCTATTGTATCAGCTAAGGTAAAGGTTATTCGTTCACCAGCAACTGCATCCCCGTCTTCATCTTCAAGTGTAGCTTTTAGCTGGAGAGGTGCTGCAGCTGTAACGGTATTAGATTCCGTATCACTTGATTGCAGGTAACCTTTTAAGCTCACAGTGTATGTGGATGTCTCGGTTGTTGTATCATCGTCATCACCGATGGTGCCATCTTTTTCAAGTGACCCACCGCCACCACAGGCTGTGAGTAAAAAACTAAGCAATAAAATGCCGAGCAGTCGCATTAAAGGCATGAACCTCTCCCTAGCGTTGTTATTATATGTAAAATTAATTTTCACTTAATATTAACCTATAACTTAGTCTAAAATCTCAGTTTTTTATTACTTTTTTGCGCAAAATAATTTTAAATAAATACTAATTTTTTCTGTAGTAAATATTTCCTTGCTGGTAGTCTATGGCAAATTTATAAAATGTAGATCAGGGAATATGTCAAAAATCCGTTCAATGAGTTTAACCACTCGCATCATGATTGGTATGGCGCTTGGGGTTGCAGTAGGTTTTGTATTTCAGGCTATATTAGCTGGTGAAGACGATTATCTAATACCACTTGGGTTATTCTCTTTGCCAATTAAAGCCTTTTTCGTAGATGGTATTTTTCATGTTGGTGGCCAAATATTCATAGCCAGCTTAAAAATGTTAGTTGTACCACTTGTATTTGTATCGCTTGTTTGTGGTACGTGTAGTTTAAGTGATCCTAAAAAATTAGGTCGTTTAGGTGGAAAATCTATTGGCTTATATTTACTAACCACTGCGGTTGCAATTACGGTTGCTATTACTCTTGCTTTATTATTCAGCCCAGGTGAAGGGATTAGCCTTCCATCGAATGCAACTTACGATGCTAAAGAAGCACCGACCCTTGCCCGTGTAATTATAGATATGTTCCCTACTAACCCGTTTGAAGCAATGGCTAAAGGTAATATGCTTCAGGTCATAGTGTTTGCACTATTATTTGGTGTAGCAATGGCATTAAGTGGTAAAACTGGCAAGCGTGTAGCAAGTGTTTTTGAAGACTTAAATACAGTTATTTTAAAACTTGTAACATTACTAATGAATATTGCACCTTACGGTGTATTTTTCTTAATGGCTAAATTATTTACAACTATTGAACTTAACTTAATTGTTAGTTTAGCCAAGTATTTTGGTGTTGTTGTATTGGCATTATTATTACACGCGCTTGTAAATTACACGTTACTACTTAAAGTGCTTACAGGCTTAAACCCACTTATTTTCTTAGCAAAAATGAAGCACACCTGTTTATTTGCATTTAGTACCTCAAGCTCTAGCGCAACTATGCCTATCACGCTTGAAACAGCAACAAAAAAACTAGGTGCAAACAACTCAGTGGCGTCGTTTACCATACCGCTAGGCGCTACTATCAACATGGATGGCACCGCTATTATGCAGGGTGTAGCTACTGTATTTATTGCTCAAGTGTTTAGTGTTGATTTAACTATTTCTGATTATTTAATGGTTATATTAACGGCAACACTTGCCTCTGTAGGAACTGCAGGCGTACCCGGTGTTGGTTTAATTATGCTAGCAATGGTGCTTAACCAAGTAGGACTTCCTGTTGAAGGGATTGCAATAATTATCGGCGTAGACCGCTTACTTGATATGACACGCACTGCGGTTAACGTTACCGGTGATTGTATGATTACCTGTGTGGTTGCTAAATCAGAAGGCGAGCTTGATGAGAGCATTTTCAACGACCCAAATGCTGCCAAAGACTTAGAAGATTATCATAAGTCTATCGACTCATAATACTGAGAAATATAGTTATAAAAAAACCTTGATGTTTTGCATCAAGGTTTTTTTTATTTTTAATAATTAGGGATTCATTGACTTAAATTTTGAAAGTAAGCTGACCCCTACCTTATTTACACCACTGCTTAATCCAAGTGCTAGTTTATCACTTAACCCCTTTTTAACTTTATATTTTACTTTATATATTTGACGCTCAGATTGCTGCTCTAATAAAGCATCATCACTGGTTTTAATAACATCTATCAAGCCTTTATCAATTGCTTGCGTTGCAAACCAATGCTCACCTGTAGCCACTAAATCAATATTTAGGCTTGGGCGCTGCGTGCTTACAAAGGTTTTAAATAAACCATGAGTTTCTTCAATTTCGTCACGAAACTTTTCACGTGCTTTATCTGTGTTTTCGCCAAATAATGTGAGTGTACGTTTAAACTCACCTGCTGTAATTTGTTCAAAGTCTACGTCGTTTTTCTTTAATATTTTATTAAAGTTAGGAATTTGTGCAATCACCCCAATCGAACCTACAATTGCAAATGGCGCTGCAAGTATTTCATCAGCTACACAAGCCATCATATAACCGCCGCTTGCTGCTACTTTATCAATTGCTACACTTAAAGGAATACCCGCGCTTTTAATTCTCTGTAACTGAGATGCTGCAAGCCCATAGCCATGAACAACCCCACCACCACTTTCTAAACGCACTAATACTTTATCTGTTTTAGGATCTGCAATCGAAATAATAGCAGTCACTTCCTCTCGTAAACTTTCTACTTCGTGCGCATCCATACTACCCGTAAAATCGACTACATATAAACGAGGCTTTGGTTCATCACTAACTGATTTTTTACTCTGAGCTTTTAACTGCTTTTGATGCGCTTTTAACTCTTTTTTAGACAATGTATTGTGCAAAAAACTTTCTTTGAGCTCGTTAAGTTTTTCAGATACATCTTCAATTTCAATCTCACCTTTTTTCGATTTTGGCTTAACGGCGGATGCAACTATAAGCATTAACACAACGGCAATTGCGATAACAAATGTCACTGTTTTGGCAAAAAACAAACCGTATTCGTATAAAAATTCCAACTGGTTTCTCCATTTATAAATTTAAGCTAATTTATCATGCTTTTAACCAAAAAAAAGCCACTATACAGTGGCTTTTATAAGTTAACGTTTAAAGTAATAGATTAATCAGTAACAATTTCACTATTTGTTACTAATAACATACGACCACGTGTTGCTAAGTAAACAGCAACTTGCATTTGCATTTCTGCATTTGCTGCCGCGCTCCCTTCTACAGTAGCCGCCTCTGCAGCATCTTGAGCAGGCGTTAATATAGAACCGTGGTGCCCTTTAGTAAATTTAACTAAGTAGCTTGCTGGTGTTTCACTCAACGCTTGAGTTGTGCTTACAGTCTCTAGCCCCATAAAAGTGGCCAGTGGAATTGTGCCCGAAATAGGGTTATTTGCAGCCATTGGTGGTATCACTTGATCAGGCTTATTATCTGCGCCATCACCTACAACAACATTTGTATAAACAGGTGTACCTAAAGCTTGTACCGCTGCCGCATAATTTGTTGGGTCGCCGCTATCAAGGGCTGTTTGTGCAGCAAATGCAAACTGAGTAAACACACCTTGAATATTAGTAAGCTTGCTTGTTTCACCAGCTGTAGTTAAAGAAGCTACATACTCGTTATAACCACACGTTAAATATGCTTCTGTATCTGGTAACACGACTCCACAGTTAGACACTGCATCAGCCTGTAAATATGCGTTAAACTCATCTGCCTCTGTTGTGCCAGCTTGAGATAACACTGAACCTTGAATAAATGGACCAAATGCTGCCGACTCAAGTAAGAAGCTAGCAATACCGCCACCGCCACTCGCAAGTGCTACTGTGTTTACATTAAATAATGGATCAACCGTTGGCGCTAATGGATTATTTGCTTGTGAAATAAATGCAGGAGCGACAATAGAGCCTAATGAATGACCAATGTAAGTGACGTCTTGTGCGTTAATCGTTGCATCATTTATAAAGTTTAACCCTAAACGTAAACCTAATAAATCAGCTGAAGATTGACGTAAACTATCACGCGCAACAAGCAATGAACTTAAATTCATGTAACTAAGCACAGAGCCCGTTGTTGCATTAAAGTCGTCTGTTCCATCATCATCAACATCAACTCCACGCTCACCATGGCGAGGGTGATCTATTGCTGCTGTAGCAAATCCTTGAATTGATAGTTGCGCGGTCAGTGCTAACATGCTTTCTTTATCTGTAGTTATGCCATGTTGCATAATGACTACTGGCCAGCCACTTTCAGGCATTTCAATTGCATCTAACTGAAGTTGTGCGCGTATACCGTTTATAACGGGTAAAATTGGTTTAGTTATTTGTACTGGCACATCAGCCATGCTTTGAACTTTAGGGATAGAATTATACTTAGTTAAGTGTCGAGTAGAATCCAAACCTAAATCACGAAGTTGGCCATCGCTTAAAGCTGAACAGAGCGCATCATTCTCACTCACAGGCTCTGTAGGAAACGATTCCCCAACTGCTGCTTTATACCCCAAAATAGCAACGGCGTTATCACACATACCTTGCCAGTATGTATCGTTTAAATCGCTTATTTCTGTTCCTGTTGGTGTTCCTAAATACATAGGTAATGTAATGTTACCTTTTAAATACTGAACACCAGAAAAAGCAGCTGATACTGTAACACCAGCTGCTGCAAAAACTTGCTGAACATTCACTACATCTTGCTCAGGTACATTAACCATTGGTGTTGGCAATGCATCATTTTGCAAACTAGCTGCAAGTAAATTTTTAATAGTACCAAGTACTGGCCCTGCTGATTGAATAGTCATCGCAGAAGAAAAGATAATATCTTCTTTGGTAATATCTCCTGAGCTTACAACCACGTTTTCGTAGCTATTTACAGCGCCTTGTAACCCAAGTTGAGCATCGGTAATAAGCGGAGCTTCTTCACTTACAGAAGCGTAAGTAGAAGAAGGTTGAATAGGACGTCCTAACGAATCTTTAAGCCCTGTAGTTAAAACATTTATGTAAGAGCTACCTGGTGTAAATGGTTTAAGCGGTATAACAGCGACTCCATCACCAGAGGCTTGAGTTATAAAATCTACACCAAATGTAAGTTCACCTACTAATTTACAGGCTGTACCAGCGGTAACTACAGAACATTCTGCATCCGTTAGACTTGCGCCCATCACAACTTCAAAAATTCTGAGCGTACCAGGACTTGCAGCAGATGTTTCATCAAGCGAAACACCGCTTGGAAACGTTAAATCAATTTTATAGGGTACTTGTGAAGACCAACCATCTAAAGCACCCAGAGCAAGTTGAGGGTCTGAATAAGCAGCGCGAGAAATAGATATGTTGTCATCATCTAATTCCCCAGGAATATTAAGTGTGCCGTCTTGAGTACCGCTCATTAATAAATCATTAGGAACTGATAAAATTCCATTTGCAGGATCGAAAGTAACCGTTGCATTTGGAACTATAGTTGCTGTGTCGTTCTTAACGTCTTCTAACGTTTCTCCGCCGCCACAACCTGCTAATGCAGCTGTAACAGAGAGTGAGAGTAGCATTTTTTTCATATTGTTGGCTCCGCACATATCTTATTTTTATAGTGTGTTTTTTCAGTGTGTTAAAGTTAAAATAATGTAACCAGTTTATTAATGAGACATTAGACCAGTTAAACTTAACGTAAAGTTTCTATTTTCGCCACCTAAATTTACAATAAATTCGATTACTTCACGTTTTGCTATGTTAAAATCACAAAAATTTTATTAATTGGTAATTTTATGCACACTTATCAAGCAGCTGAAAACGCACTGCAAGACAAAGTTATTTTGATCACTGGCGCAGGCGATGGTATTGGCCGAGTAGCCGCAATAAACTATGCTAAACACGGCGCAACAGTAATTTTATTAGGAAAAACAACTAATAAACTTGAGTGTGTTTACGATGAAATAGTAAATGCTGGTTACCCACAGCCCGCTATTGTACCGATGGATTTAAAAGGGGCGACTAAGCAAAACTATCGTGATTTAGCAGCCACTATAGAAAGCCAATTTGGCCGCCTTGATGGGTTACTTAATAATGCCGGAATTTTAGGATCTCTTGGCCCGTTAGAGCATTTTTGTTCATCTACTTTTGAAAACATAATGAAAGTAAATGTAACGGCACAAGCAATGATCACTAAAGCGCTTTTCCCTGTACTACGTAAATCAAAAAGTGCATCAGTCGTTTTCACATCATCAGGTGTCGGACGAAAAGGCCGTGAATTTTGGGGACCATATGCTATTTCTAAATTTGCTGTAGAAGGCATGATGCAAACATGGGCGTGCGAAGTAGGTAAGACGTCTATTCGTGTAAATTGCATAAATCCAGGTGCAACCAGGACGTCTATGCGTGCTGCAGCCTATCCAGGTGAAGACAGAGACAAACTTGCCACGCCTGAGGATTTAATGCCAACCTACTTATACTTAATGAGTGATGACTCAGCATCTGTAAATGGCGAATCACTTGATGCGCAACAGAAAAAATAAAATACACATCAATCATAAAAAAGCCGCATAAATTGCGGCTTTTTTGTCTGTAAATATCTAGTAATTACTTACGTTTAGTTTGCTTAACACGTTGATTGTGCTTTTTTACCGCTTTGCGTATTTGATTGATTTTAGCGCGCTTATCTTTACGCTTTTCAGGCATAACCGAAAGTTTAGTCTGTGTTTCACGACCAAGCTTAACTGTTTTACGTAAATAGTTAACTGTTTCAAGGTCTAACTCATTCCAGCCACCTTGAGGTACACGCTTATCAAGTTCTAATTTACCGTAACGAATACGAATAAGGCGAGATACTTCAACATCTTGAGACTGCCATAAACGACGAACTTCGCGGTTACGCCCTTCATTAAGTGTAACGTTAAACCAGCGGTTAATACCTTCGCCGCCCATTGGTTTTACGCTTAAAAACTTAGCGGGACCATCTTCTAGTTCAACACCACGAGTAAGATTTTTAACTGTTTCATTCGTTACTTCACCAAATACTCGAGCTGAGTATTCACGCTCTACTTCGTAGCTTGGGTGCATTAAACGATTTGCAAGCTCGCCGTCATTGGTAAATAACATTAGGCCTGCAGTATTAATATCCAATCGTCCAACTGCAATCCAGCGTTCACCGTCAATACGAGGTAAGCGATCAAATACAGTACGACGGCCTTCAGGATCTTTACGTGTACTTAACTCACCTTCTGGTTTGTTGTACATAATTACACGACAGATACGATCTGCTTTTTCTTCAATTTTTACAGTATGACCGTCAACACGAATTAAATCGGTTTCTTCAACACGGTCGCCTAACTTAGCTACTTTACCATTTACACTAACGCGGTTAGCATCAATGTATTTTTCCATTTCACGGCGTGAGCCTACGCCTGCACGGGCTAAGACTTTTTGTAACTTTTCACCTTGTATACTCATTCGGATGGTTCTCTCACAGAAGGATCGCTCATTAACTGATTAATTTTGCTTTGCTGATCTGATGGCAAAGCAGGTAAATTCTCTAAACCTGTTAACGAAAAATAATCTAAAAATTGCTTAGTAGTTGCATATAATGCCGGTTTACCCGGCACTTCTTTATGCCCTACCACTTTAACCCACTCACGCTCGAGAAGGGTTTTTATAATTGTTGAGCCGGTAGTAACGCCTCTTACTTGCTCTATTTCACCACGTGTTATTGGTTGCCTGTAGGCTATTAACGACAACGTTTCTAAAAGCGCGCGCGAATACTTAGGCGCTCGTTCTTGCCATAAATTGCTCAGCCAAGGGCTTAAGCTACTACAAGCCTCAAACCGATAACCGCTGCCAACTTCTACAAGGCGTATACCTCGTGTCTGAAAGTGGCTTTCTATAGCTTCAATTGCAGCGTTAATTCTTGCCATTGATATAGCTAAATCAGCAAGTACTGTGTCTTTTAAATGGCGCTTACTAACTGGTTTGTCTGCGACAAATATAGCCGCTTCAATGATCTCAATTAATTGCTCATCACTAATTCGACGACCTGCCATAATTTTGCTCAGCCTTTTAAAATACACAGCCATCTATTATGACAGAACATCATAAAAGGTGGAAAATATATCTGCCTTTTATCTAAATTAAATGCACAAAAAAGCCAGCAATTAATGCTGGCTGTTTTTATTAACTAATTTAGGTAATATTAGCTGTGTCTTAATACCTTAAGAGCATCATCTTCAGCTACCGCTTTACCGTATTTTTTAATATAACCTTTAAACTCACCTTTACTGATGCGCTTATCGTTATTACCATCCATGTATCCAAAATGGTTCGAAATATCATCATCGTCAGCTTCTTCTACTGAAATATAACCATTTTTATCGTTATCTAAGCTTCTAAAATCATTTTCGATTTTATCAAACTTTGCTATTTTAGCTTTAAATGCTGACTCACTAACTTCACTGTCAGTGGCTACCTTACCGGTATTTAATTGCATGTAAGCGTTAAATTCTTTACGACTGATTTCATTATCCATGTTGGTATCAATATTTGAAAAATGGCCCCAGATGCTGTCATCATCTGCTTCTACTTTTGAAATATAACCATCACTGTCGTTATCTAAGCTTGCAAAATCGCTATCGATTTTTTCTAAACCTTGGTTTGATGCACAAGCCGCTAAGCTCAAAGATGCTAAAATAGTTGTTGCTAGTGTTAACTTTTTCATAAGACGTATCCTTGTAGTTAGTAAATGTCACTTTAACTAATACAAATCCGATGCCAATATAAATAACACTCTAACTATCAATTGGTTAGTGGTTTTTAGCTTATTTTATATACTCTAATCAATTACTTAGCTTTGCAATGATTGCAGCCTACCTTGTAATTTTTGCAAAAAAATGCCCGGTTAAAACCAGGCATTTTCTAAAAGATAATTTTTAGCTTAAAATTAAATTGCAGCGTTTTGGTAACGCTTAACAAACTCAGTTGCGTTTTGACCATTACATTTTAAAGAGTTTAAGTTACCAATCTTTTGACGTACTGGTGCTAAACCTTTTTTAAGTGCAGTCATACATAACTGTGTTTCTTGGTGTGCATCTTTAGCAAATACTTCTACTTTATCTACTGATGAAGTACTTGCCGTCGCTTTTTTAGCGATATCACGAATGTCTTCACCGTTACACAAAATACTCTTAGAAAAACGAGATAAATAAACGCCATGTTGCGCAGCTTCTTTACGGGCAACGCTAAAGCCTTCGTTAGCACTTAATACACATAATTTAGACTCAAGTTTGTTGTCTTGGCTGAAGTAAGTGTTGCTTTGTGCACAAACAGTTGCAGATGCAAATAAAGCGGTAGCTAAAAGTAGTTGTGTTTTCATGAGAGATCCTATTTGAACGAGCTAAACAAGTAATTTTTGCGCATTATATATTCAAAATAGTTAATATCAATTGAATTTTTTATTTATTTAATTAATTAATAATGCATTTACAATGTTTAAACTTTAGCCATCATTTGATCAACATTTGTGCAGCTATTAACTCAATTCAGTCATGTTATGTACGCGTATTTACTGATACAATTTATGCCACTAAATAGAACCAATTTTAAGGTAAATTTTATGAAAGTGATTTCTTTCAATATCAATGGTCTGCGTGCCCGCCTTCATCAATTACAAGCAATAATAGATAAACATCAACCAGACGTTATTGGCTTGCAAGAAATTAAAGTTCATGACGAAGCATTCCCATTAGAAGATGTTCAAAAAATGGGATACCACGTTTATTTTCACGGTCAAAAAGCACATTACGGTGTAGCTATGTTATGCAAAAAAGAACCTAAATCGGTCTTAAAAGGGTTTGCAACAGATACTGATGAATCACAAAAACGTATGATAAGCGTAACCGTTGAACAAGATAATGGCCGCGACCTAACCGTTATGAATGGTTATTTCCCACAAGGCGATAACATTAATCACGAAACTAAATTTCCTTATAAACGCCAGTTTTACAAAGATTTAATGACCCACCTTGAAACTAACCACACACCAGAGCAAGACGTAATTGTAATGGGCGACATAAACATCTCCCCTACCGACCTAGATATTGGCATTGGTGATGCAAACGCTAAGCGCTGGTTAAAAACAGGTAAATGTTCTTTCCAACCAGAAGAGCGTGAGTGGTTAGCAACATTATTAAATTGGGGCTTTACAGATACCTTTAGAGAGCAAAATCCCGAAACAAACGATCAATATTCATGGTTTGATTACCGCTCTAAAGGGTTTGTTGATAACCGAGGCCTTCGTATCGACGTAGTACTTGCTACTAAAGACCTTGCAGCACGCTGCATAGATACAGGTATTGATTACGAGTTACGCGGTATTGAAAAACCATCGGATCACGCACCTATTTGGTCTACATTTAAATAGTTTTGATGATTAGTCTTACTTTACAAGGGCTACTTTGGGCCCTTGTTATTATTATCGCTTTACTAAGCTTTGATAAAAAAACATATAAAGCACTTTATACAACACCCGCACGTCAAACGGGTGTACTTGCATGCGCTATAGTATTTTCTGTGCTTTGGCGTATAAAAGCCGGTATTTTAACAGGCCTCGATTTACACATTTTAGGTGTTACGGCAGCGACCTTAGTTTTAGGGTGGCGATCAGCTATTTTAAGCTCTGTGCTAGCCAGTGCATTATTGACTGCCGTTGGTCAAATCGAGCTTAATCTGTTACCCATGCAAATACTTATTGGCGCCTTTATACCTATATTATTGAGCTACCTTGGCTTTTTAATCAGTTACCAATATTTACCCCGCCATTTTTTTGTTTATATATTTGTTTGTGCATTTATAACAGCTGGGTTTATTGCCTGTATAAAAATAAGCTTAGGTGCATTATTTTATCTGGCAATAGGTCAATACAATTGGCAAGAACTGGCTGATAACTACGTTTATTTGAGTGCTATAATTTGGTTTCCTGAAGCAATGCTCAATGGTATGGCTATTACCATTATGATCACTTACCGCCCACACTGGGTTAAAACTTTTTACGATAAGGACTACCTAGACTCATGAGTCTACAATATCAATGCCCACTGTGTAACCAAACACTTATAAAAACAGACTCTACGCTTCGTTGTACTAATAATCATAGTTTTGATTTTGCAAAAGAAGGTTATGTTAACTTGCTGCCAGTACAGCAAAAAAATTCGAAGCAACCGGGCGATTCTCTAGAAATGGTGCAAGCTAGACGTGCATTTTTAGAAACTGGTCATTACAGTTTTTTACAGCAAAGCATTAGTAATACAATTAGCAATATAAGCGCTAATACTGTTGTAGATTTAGGTTGTGGTGAAGGGTTTTATACTCAAGCCATAGCAAATAAAACGAACGCGCAAGTATACGGCGTTGATATTTCAAAGTCTGCGGTTAAATATGCCGCTAAGCGTTACCCTAACTGCCATTTTAGCGTGGCTTCTATAAGCCAAGCCCCGTTTAAAAATGAATTTGCTGATGTACTTGTTAGTGTTTTTGCTCCTTTATTTGAGCTAGAGCTAGCGCGCCTAGCAAATGAAAACACAACCTTAGTAGTAGTAAGCCCTGGGCCTTGGCATTTAAAAGAACTCAAATCGTACATTTATTCAAATATAAATGAACACACAGAAATAACAACACCAAAAGGCTTTGATAAATCAGCACAATCGCTTTTAACTGAAACCGTTACACTCGGTGTAACCGACATTAAAAACTTGATTATGATGACGCCATTCGCTTGGAAATTTAGACCCGAGCACTGGACAGCGCTCGAGGAAAAAGGTGAGCACAAGGTCACCTTATCGTTTTACATAACTCAGTTTATTAAAACTGCTCTTTAGTGAACGCCCTATCCATTTTTTCAAACATATCTTTAAGTAAGCTAGCAAGCTCCATGTAACGGGGCTTGTTCTCATTAAGTTGAACTTGATAACCGTTTTCTACCATTTTTGTATAAAGCTCGGTGTACCATTTTTGCATTGCGGGCTCTAAAGGTGTTTGTGCTCGTTTACCTAGCCAAAATATACCTTGTAGAGGCAGTGATATAAAAAATAATGCGCTAGCAATTGCTTGTGGTAAAAAGTCAGGGCCTAAGTAGTTAAGCTGAAAAAACAAAGTAAGCATAGCTAAAATTGGCATCACAGTTATAGCTAATTCAGTTGCTTTTATTACCCTAAATTCTAAAAATAAAGGTGCCAGCTCTTTGCGCATAGGCCAGTTTTTAGCATACAAACGACCCGTTTGTAGTTGTGACATCACACTTTTTTGCATCATGACTCCTCACAGATACTGCTTTTAAATTCAAGTTCAATATTGGCTATTTCCAAAGTGTAACACAAAATAAGGGAGTTACACTTTATCGGTAAAAACACTTAATTTAGCTGCTAAATCAGCCAAAACACTAAACTAAATTGCTGAACTAAGTTAAAATAGGCAGTGCTAAATTAAACTTTTAGCCATTATCAGCTCAAGTGTAACGCCCAATACTTAACGCTCACTTACTAATTTGTTTATGGAAATTAAATCTATGCCAACAACCTCCCCTAAGTCACAACATGTTTTAGTACTAAATTGTGGTAGCTCTAGCTTAAAGTTTGCCATTATTGATGCAAACGATGGACACGAAATAATTTCGGGCCTAGCTGAGCGCTTAGGTGCTGACGCGCCGTCTATTAAATACAAATATAATGGCGCTAAAACAGTAATTGAGCTGGGTGCAAACCAAGCACATGCTGAGGCTATAAATACGCTTGTAACCTTAATAAAAGATCACAACCTTGATGAGTACTTAACTGCTGTAGGTCATCGGGTTGTTCATGGTGGTGAGCATTTTACGAAATCAGTTTTAATTGATGATGCTGTAATTGAAGGCATTACTAAAGCATCATCTTTAGCACCTTTGCATGGCCATGCTAACTTGTTAGGTATTTCTTCAGCGCAAAATTCCTTTACAGGCTTACCGCAGGTAGCCGTATTCGATACCGCTTTTCATCAAACCATGGATGAAGTTGCCTACTTATATGCATTACCTTATAAGCTTTATACCGACTACGGTGTAAGACGTTACGGCATGCATGGTACAAGCCATTATTACGTTGCAGGCCAAACAGCTAAGTTACTAAACCAGCCTATTGAGCAAAGTAATTTTATTAGCGCTCACCTAGGTAATGGTTGCTCTGTTTGCGCAATTAAAGACGGGAAAAGCGTTGATACAAGCATGGGCTTAACACCGCTGGCAGGCATAGTTATGGGTACTCGTAGTGGTGATATTGACCCAGGTTTATTTAATTTTTTAACTACCCAGCTAGATTACAACGCAAAACAAATTGATAACTTATTAAACCAAGAAAGTGGCCTTTTAGGTATCAGTGAGCTTTCTAATGATTGCCGTACAATAGAAGAAGCCGCAGTTGCAGGACATAAAAAAGCACAATTGGCGCTTGATATTTTTTGTTATCGTTTAGCTAAACAAATTGCAGCTTACATGGTGCCATTACAACGACTAGATGCACTTATTTTTACCGGCGGTATTGGTGAAAACTCCGATATTATTCGTGCAAATGTAATCAAACAGCTTGGCTACTTAGGCCTTAACTGTGACGAGCAAGCAAACTTAAACGCTCGCTTTGGCACGCAAGGTATTATTAGCACATCAGATAAAATACCAAAAGCAGTAGTAATGCCTACTAACGAAGAATGGGTTATTGCCCTAGATGCCGCAAACATTGTGAAGGAGCTGTAATTATGGCACGTCGTATTATGCTTATCCCGGTGTCTACAGGCGTTGGCTTAACCTCTGTTTCTGTTGGATTAGTGCGCGCTTTAGAGCAAAAAACGGTTAAAGTTAACTTTTTTAAACCAATAGCACAGCCTCGCTCAGGCGAAACTGGGCCAGAAAAATCAACGCAAATAGTTACTCAGGGCTCACCTATTAACCCGCCTACTCCCTTTGCATTGGATTACGCCGAACAAATGATCGGTGATGGCCGTGGTGACGACCTTCTTGAAGAAATTGTTGAGCGATTTGAAAGTAAAATTAACGATGATGAAGTTGCTATTATTGAAGGTATGGTTCCTACCCGTAGGCAACCTTATGCTGGGCGCGTAAACCGCGAAATAGCGCAAACACTCGGTGCCGACATTGTTTTTGTACTTACCCCCGGCAACTACAATATTACG
Organism: Pseudoalteromonas carrageenovora IAM 12662; assembly: GCF_900239935.1. Taxonomy (NCBI): domain Bacteria; kingdom Pseudomonadati; phylum Pseudomonadota; class Gammaproteobacteria; order Alteromonadales; family Pseudoalteromonadaceae; genus Pseudoalteromonas; species Pseudoalteromonas carrageenovora. Next base: position 1,556,145 of record NZ_LT965928.1, on the reverse strand, counting down.
CAAATAGAAGATCGTCTTGAAATCGCAGCGGGTAACTACGGCGGTATTGACCACCCACGTGTTCTTGGCTGTATTTTTAATAAAGTAAATGCCCCTCTTGATGAAGAAGGCCGCGCACGTGCGGATTTAGTCGACGCCTACAAAGCTGAAGAATTAGATAACGAGCTAAACCGCTTAGCTTCTTTACCTATTTTTAGAAAAAACCCGTTTATGTTACTTGGTGCCATCCCGTGGGACTTTGACTTAGTTGCACCACGCGTTAAAGATTTAAGTGCGTATCTAAAAGCGACCATTATTAACGAAGGTGACATGCTACATCGTCGCCTGCGTCGTATTACATTTTGTGCTCGAACTGTGTCAAATATTTTGAATCACTTTACTCCCGGTGCATTACTAGTAACACCTGGCGATCGCTCAGATATACTTGTTGCTGCATGTTTATCAGCCATGAATGGCACTAAAATTGGCGCAATATTGCTAACCGGAGGCTTTGAACCTGAAGCGCGCATAATGGCACTGTGTGAACAAGCTATGCAAACGGGTTTACCAATACTTGCAACCGAAGCCGATACATGGCGCACATCCCTACTGCTTCATAATTTTAATATGGAAGTACCTAGCGATGATGACCAGCGTATTGAAAAAGTAAAAGATCATAATGCACAGTTTATCGATTCGGACTGGTTAGATACGCTCGTTAAAAGTGTTGGTAAAACACGTAAGCTGTCACCACCAGCATTTCGTTACTTATTAACAGATAAAGCCCGCAAAGCAGGTAAAACAGTCGTACTGCCTGAAGGTAACGAGCCACGCACAATTAAAGCTGCCGCTATTTGTGGGCAACGTGGTATAGCTAAAACTATATTACTAGGTGATCGCGATGAAATTATGCGTATTGCAGAGCAACAAGGGATAGAGTTAAACGAGCACGTAAGCATTGTAGAACCTAAAAGTATTATTAACGACTACATTGAACCTATGGTAGAAATACGTAAAGGAAAGGGTTTAACGGCCGTTGTGGCGCAAGAGCAACTGCAAGATAACGTTGTGCTGGGTACTATGATGCTAGAGCAAGGTAAAGTAGATGGCTTAGTATCGGGTGCAGTAAACACCACTGCTAATACTATTCGCCCGCCACTTCAGCTCATTAAAACAGCCCCTGGGTCATCGCTCGTATCTTCTGTATTTTTTATGCTACTGCCTGATCAAGTTCTTGTATATGGCGACTGTGCAATAAACCCAGATCCAAATGCAGAGCAACTTGCTGATATAGCAATTCAATCAGCCGACTCAGCTGCCGCGTTTGGAATAGAGCCACGTGTAGCAATGATAAGTTACAGTACAGGTACATCTGGTACTGGTGCCGATGTAGAAAAAGTACGTGAGGCTACCAAAATAGCACAGCAAAAACGCCCTGATTTAATTATTGATGGCCCCCTTCAGTACGACGCCGCAATTATGGAAAATGTTGCTCTTAAAAAAGCGCCAAATAGCCCAGTTGCAGGTAAAGCAACCGTATTTATATTCCCAGACCTAAATACCGGTAACACAACCTATAAAGCTGTACAACGTAGTGCCGATTTAATAAGTATCGGCCCTATGCTACAAGGTATGCGTAAACCAGTTAACGATTTAAGCCGCGGCGCATTAGTTGACGATATTGTATACACTATTGCATTAACGGCTATTCAAGCTGCCCAAGCAGAAGCTTTAATTACGCAATAATCTAAACGTGTGCTTTTTATAGCCTAGCTATTATTTATTTAATAATTAATAAGTTAGGCTATTTATACCTACCAATTCCCATACTTATCCACAGAAATTGTGGGTAAGTTTTTAATATTTATTAAAGCCTGCCTACAAACCGCTACTTTAGTCACTGATACACCTTTAATTTAAATCCAATAATCTATACTATAAAGCTATCAATATGGCTGTATCGCAGGCGTTTAATGTCAAAACAAACATTACAATTACACAGCACGCTTTTATCTATTCATAGTTTAGACGTTGATGCCAATATACCTTCGGCACTGTTAAAACAGCCTTTATTTTTTATTTCTAAAACTCACGATGAACTATCGATTGTTTGCCCTAGTGAATTTGAAATCCAAAGCTTAGATACAGAGCCTGACTGGCAAGCACTAGAAGTGGTTGGCCCATTAGGCTTTTCGCTCACAGGTATAATGGCTAATATATCAGGCGTACTCGCCAGTGCTAAAATTTCTATTTTTTCAATATCAACTTACGATACAGACTATATTTTGGTAAAAAAACAAACAGCTACAAAAGCGCTCAAAGCGTTAAAAAATGATGGCTACAATGTGGTAGCAGATTAGCCAATGAAAGCACAGCAACTTGATTATTTAGCCGTTAATAAAACACCCAATAATGCAATTACAATTACTAGCCCATTTACTGGTAAAGTAGCCATGCTTGATAGCCATCCCGAACCGTTTTTTAAATATGGCACGCTTGGTCCTGGTATTATGGTGAGCCTTAGCAGTCATAAAATTTTAGCGCCTTTCGATGGCACATTACTTCAAGTAAAAAACGCAGGTACTGAGTTTATTTTGCAGGCTAAAAATGGCCTAAAAGTGTTAATAAACTTAACTATTTCTGGCTCACAACCTATTACTCATACCCATATTGCCCAGCTTAACGGCAGTGAAATACATAAAGGTCAGCGTCTTGCGTATTTTGACCTGCGTAAGCTTGATACGCCCATGCTAGCAAGTTTAATATTACTCAACGGCCATACCTTAGGTACGTTTCATTACTCGCATACGCATGTAAATGCGGGTGCAGATCCCCTATTAACTATTATCAAAAAGAAGTAGATTTATGATCACTCTATACGGCATAAGCAATTGCGATACCATAAAAAAAGCTAAAAAATACTTAGCAGATAATAATATTGAGTTTACTTTTCATGACTATCGAAAAGATGGCGTAAATACACAAATGGTCAACACGTTTGCAGACAAACTTGACTGGGAACAGCTAGTTAATAAACGTGGCACCACGTACCGCGCATTATCTGATGAGCAAAAACAAAGTCTTACCAAAGAGTCTGCAATAGAGCTACTTGTTGAACAACCAGCAATGATCAAACGCCCTGTGCTTGTAAATAATAGTAGCTACCATTTAGGCTTTAAAGCTGCACAATATGATGAGATTTTTAAATAATGACACATGATGTAATTGCACTTGCACAAGCACTTATTCAGCGAGAGTCGGTAACACCTGAAGATGCTGGCTGCCAACAAATGATGAACGATCGCCTAAAGGCGGTTGGCTTTAATATTGAAACATTATTTTTTACTGACACGCTAAATACATGGGCACGTAAAGGCACTCAGTCACCGCATTTTTGCTTTGCAGGACATACCGATGTTGTACCTACAGGCCCAGCACAAAATTGGCAACATCCACCGTTTTCGGGTTTGGTAAAAGATGGTTTGCTACATGGCCGTGGCGCTGCTGATATGAAAGGCTCTCTTGCTGCAATGCTCGTTGCAACAGAGCGTTTTGTTACTAAAAACCCTGATCACAAAGGCTCTATTTCGTTTTTAATTACCTCAGACGAAGAAGGTCCATTTATAAATGGCACAACTCGCGTAATAGATACATTAGAAGCGCGCGGTGAAAAAATCGACATGTGTCTAGTTGGTGAACCATCATCATGTGATGTATTAGGTGATGTAGTTAAAAACGGTCGCCGCGGCTCTCTAACTGGCTTTTTAAAAGTAAAAGGTATACAAGGCCATGTAGCCTACCCACACTTAGCACAAAACCCTATTCACTTATCATCTGAAGCCATTACTGAGCTTAGCCAAACAGTGTGGGATGAGGGTAATGAGTTTTTCCCAGCAACTAGCTTTCAAGTATCAAACATAAATGGGGGTACTGGTGCGGGTAATGTAATACCAGGTGAGCTTGAAATACAATTTAACTTTAGGTTTAGTACCGAAGTAACGCATGAGCAATTACAAGCACGAGTAAACGCAATATTACAAAAGCACAAATTAAACTACGAACTAAGCTGGATAGTGAATGGTCTGCCATTTATAACTGAGCACGGCCCGCTTGTGGATGCCACTGTTAGTGCTATTAAATCTGTTACAGGGCTTACTACCAACTTAGAAACCACCGGTGGGACATCTGATGGACGCTTTATAGCGCAAACAGGCGCAAAAGTTATTGAGCTTGGACCGCGTAACGCCACAATTCATAAAGTAGATGAATGTGTAAGTACAGATGACTTAATCGCACTTGCCTATATTTACGAACAAATCCTCGAAAACCTTTTAACATAATGGCCTTAAGCAACTTAATAGCCTATGAGTGTATCACAGGGCAAAGTGATACACATTTAACTGATATTCAAAGCCATCGTTTACATAGCAGAATTATCGATGATTTTTTAGCGCTACAAAATGCAGCTAAAAATGCAGGTTTTGATCTAACAATTGCCTCAAGCTTTAGAGATTTTGATCGCCAATCGATGATTTGGAACAATAAATTTTCAGGTAGTCGCCCTGTTTATAATAAGCAGCAACAGCCCGTAGATTTAACCAAATTAACGGATATAAATAAGTGTATTGCTATAATGCGCTACTCTGCCCTGCCCGGTGCAAGTAGACATCATTTAGGCACCGACCTTGATATATTTGATAAAGCGGCAGTAAATGACGATTACAGATTGCAGCTAACTCCAAATGAGTATGAGCAAGGCGGCCCATTCGCCCCTTTGAGCAATTGGCTTAACAATAACTTAGCTAAATTTGGTTTTTATCGCCCTTATAAACATGATTTAGACGGGGTTGCGCCTGAGCTTTGGCATATTAGCCATATTAAACAATCACAATTAATGGTTGATGTGCTTAGCGAGAAAATACTTTACGAGTGTATTAATAACAGTGAGTTACTTGGTAAGTCAGCTATTTTAGCCAACCTACCTGCGCTTTATAAACGTTTTATAAGTAACGTAAGCCCGCCATAATGCGGGTTTACTTAATCACTAGGCTTTGTGCTTATTTAATATAAAGACCAGCACAGCACCTAGTATTAGTGAGCTTGCTATTACAAATTCAACCGTTAATTGCTCAGACAAAAACAGCACCCCAGCTACAGCTGCAAGTACCGGTACACATAATTGCACCACAGCGGCTTGTGTACTTTTAAGCAGCGGCATAGCTACATACCAAATACTATAACCAACACCTGATGCTATCGCACCTGACGCACATGCTAGTAAAACTCCTTCAATGCTCACCGTTTTTATATAGCTCATACCCACTAGCAATAAAATAGGCACAGCTACTAAACTTCTAATAAAATTAAACCCAGTAGTACGAAGCGGCGATACACATACTTTACCGCGTATGCTGTAAATACCCCACGCTACGCCACTTAATGCCATAAGGGATGCGCCTAAAACTGAAGGCACAGCGGCTGATGGCAGCATTAAATACACAAAACCACCCAACGCCACGATAAATGCTGCCCATTGCAATGCACTTAATTGCTCTTTTTTATAAATTCCCCAGCCAATCATCGTTAACTGCACCGCTGAGAATAAAATAAGAGCACCAGTGCCAGTATCAAGCTCTACGTACGCAATTGAAAAACTCAGCGCATAAACTAATAGGGTAATACTGCTTCGCCAGCTCCCTCTATCGTTTAAAATTTCACGGTTAAATGCACCTTTACGTTTTAAGTTGTAACTATAAACCCCCATTATAATCCCTAGGCAGGCAGCACCACTTAAAAGGCGAATTATTGTAAAGTTCCACGGGTCTATGTAACCTTGCGCGAGCGCCATACGGCAAAACAAAGAATTTGCGGCAAACGCAATTAAAGCAATAAGTGTATATAAAGTGGCTTTCAAAAAAATTCCTTAAAAACAAAAATAATAGCCTTATATAAGCAATCGATTAATTTTATACATTAAACTCAGCTGGCTGATTCATTTAAACAGGATTAGCCTTGTGGTGCAAAGAGTGTATGTGCTTTTACAAAATTAGGTTACACATTTAAAACCTTGATACAAAACCGATAACCCTAGTAAGCAATACTAGGCATAACGTTATATTTTAATAAAATCTGTTTTACAGTAATTGTGCGACTCAACAAGAACGACTATCTACTCAAAAATTGATTTATGATTTTCTTGAAGCAATATATTGAATATAAAAATTCACGTATTGTTCACCAACGTTACTCTACGATTTCTTACAATGTTTCGTACATATAACTAAAAAAAACATGTTAATGTGTGAAAGTAAATTTAGAGGAGTGCTCAGTGCGCCGCAGTATAATTTTAAGCTTTTGTTGTATTTTAAGTGGTTGTAGCACAATGGGTTTTAACGACCTATTTAACGACTACGCCACTCAAATGACACCTGTAAGACATGCGATCGAAAATAATAATCTCGAAGAAGCACAGTCGCTCATTGCTAAAAATAGCGCGATGCACAGCAGCTACTTACTTAACCAATTAGAACAAGCTCGTTTAAACGATTTAGCAAACGCACCATCAGATGCTCAAACCAAGTTTGAAAATGTGTATACGCAAATGCAAAATAAGCGAGAAGCTGCAAAAGTTCAGTTAAGTGCAGGGCTTGAGCAAAGTAATGCATTATTTACTAACGACTCAGCCATTACATATGTACCGCCCGCTTACGAAATGAGCATGTTACATAGTTTTAAAGCATTAAATTATGTTTATAAAAATGATATTGAAGGCGCACTTGTAGAAGTGCGTCGAGCTAACAAAGTTCAAGTAGATGCTTTAGCAGAAAACCAAACAGACATAGACTCAACAGTAAAAGAAGCACAGCAACACTACCCAAGTATGAGTAACGTTACACGAGACGTTAAAAATGGCTTTCAAAATGCGTATACGTTTTACTTATCGGCTTTGCTTTACCAAAGCGCTAAACAATATGACGATGCTTATATAGATTACAAAAAAGCACTAGCTATACAACCAGATAACATTTATTTACAGCGTGATGTAATGCGCCTTGCTAAAAAACAAGGGTTTGATCAAGACTTAGCTGAATTTAAAAAGCGCTACAGCGATGCATCAAGCATATCTGCAAATCAAGGCGAGGTAGTTGTGCTATTTGAACAAGGCTTAGTGCCTAAACAAGATGAGTTTAAATTACGCCTACCAATATATACATCCGGTGGCGATGCACGTTTTTATAGCCTTGCAATGCCAGTATATAAAGATAACGCCTACGTGCGTGGTGTAAATAATATCAACATAGACTCACAAAGTTTGGAGCTAAGCCCATTAGTACATATAGAAGCACTTGCAGCAAAAACATTAGAAGAACAAATACCTGCAAAAGTAGCGCGTCAAGTACTGCGCCTAGTCGCTAAAGAAAAAGTCAGAGCAGAGCTTGCCCGCAGCGCTGGTGATGTAGGAAATATACTGGCCAATATTTATAATTTAGCGTCTGAGCAAGCCGATACTCGCAGCTGGCTTACGCTTCCTAATCAAATAAGTGTAGCTCGCAGTAGCGTCAACGCAGGCGAGCACTTAGTTAATATAGGCAATCACCCGCCTATAAATTTTACCGTTAGTAAGCAAAGGTTAACGTTAATTTACCTAACCTCTATTAATAACTACTTCAACTACCATGTAGTTCAACTCTAGGAGTCATCATGAAATACATAGTGCCACTACTTGCAGTCTTAATGCTAAGTGCATGTGCAACCCAACCTGTTACATCAGGAATATCAGTTGAACAAAGCAAAAACAGTTTTAATGAGCAGTTGCGTGTTGATAACCTAGATTTAGGTAATAAGCTGGCAATTACTGATGTAAAAACGCGTCAAACTAACCAGTTAACCGACGTGGTAGTCACACTTTCTAGCCAATATAAAAAGTCACAATATTTACAGTACCAATTTAATTGGTTTGATAAAGACGGTTTTATAATTAAAGGCAATCACTCGCCTTGGCAAGCACTTACCCTATTTGGTTTTGCAAAAACTCAATTACCGGGCTTAGCACCAAGCTCTGATGCGGTTACGTTTTCTTTAGCTGTTAGAGAAGTGTCTACCGAATCACAAGAATTTAAAGATTAGAGGAAACAACAATGATCAACACAAAATTTAAAACAGTATCTACTTATGCTTTAGTAGGTTTAAGCGCGTTAGTATTAAGCGGCTGTGCAAATAAAGCAGTTGTAAGTTACGGCGATGCACAAGCTGTAGAAACAACCGATATTAACTTTGGCTCTACCGATTTACAAAAAGTTGCCAGCCAAATGACCGACTCATTATTAAGCTCGCCGGTTGTTGGCACAATGACCGCTAACAAGCGCCCTGTTGTATTTGTAGAGCGTATTAAAAACAAAACCAGCGAGCACATTGATACAGAATCAATCACAGATTCAATCTCTACGCAAATGCTTCGCAGTGGTAAGTTTCGTTTTGTAGATATGACACGTGTTGAGTCAGTGCGTGAACAACTTAATTTTCAAAACGAAGACGCCCTTGTTAACCCAGCAACAGCCGTTGCCTTTGGTAAGCAAATTGGAGCGCAATACATGTTATACGGAAACTTATCGAGCATAGTTAAATCAAATGCAGACAAATCAGACGTATATTACAAATTTACAATGCGCTTAATGGATATGGAAAGCGGCCTTGTAGAATGGGCTGACGAAACTGAAATTCGTAAAACGAAAGAAAAATCGACATTTGGTTGGTAGTTACTAAGCCTTTACGGGCTAATAAGCCCGTACTTGCTACCAATAGGAGGTTATTATGAAAGCTATAACATTAGTAATGTGTGCTCTAATTACTATGAGCGCGCCAACTTTTGCCCAATATGAGCGAAATAAAGCTGTACCTGTTCAACAGGTTTTATTTGGTGATGTAAAATCGGTGCGTAATATTACCGAACAAGAACTCATACAAGATAAAAACAACGGTTGGAAAACCTTCGGCGGCGCTTTACTAGGTGGCGTAATAGGGAATCAGTTTGGTGGCGGAAGTGGGCGCACAGTGGCAACTATTTTAGGCTCAGTTATTGGCGGAAGTGTTGCACACAATAAGCAACAGCAAAGCCATTATCAGCAAAGTAATTTTGTTGAACTGTTAATACAAGTCGAAAATGGCGACCAGTTTATGGTAGTTCAAGATCAAGACCAGTCAATGCGTTTTAGCAGAGGCGACAATGTACGCTTAGTCTACTTGAGTGATAACACTGTACGTGTAGATAAAGCGTATTAGTGTATATATTTATAAATAAAAAACGAGCTCAATTTGGCTCGTTTTTTATGCATTATAGTAGTTACACTTGTCGATAATCTCTAAAAAAACGCTTCATTTTAATCATTGCATCCGACAAGTCATCTTTGCTTGGTAAAAATACTAATCTAAAGTGATCAGGTTCAGGCCAATTAAATGCCCTACCGTGAACAAGTAATATTTTTTCGGCTTTTAGCAAATCGTACATCATTTTTTCATCGTCTTTAACGTTAAAATGGGCCGTATCTACTTTAGCAAATGCATACAATGCACCTTTGGGTTTTTTACAGCTAATACCTTCAATTGCATTTAAACCGCGCCAAGCAATATCTCTTTGCTCGTATAAACGCCCGCCTGGGTCTATTAGGCTATCAATTGATTGCACACCACCGAGCGCTTGCTGAATTGCGTATTGCGCAGGTACATTGGCACATAAACGCATAGATGAAAGTATTTCTAAGCCTTTTCGTAAATCATCCATAACCGAAGTACGTCCGCTTAAAACCATCCAGCCCATTCTAAGACCCGCTGCACGATACGTTTTAGCTAAGCCATTAAAAGTAATGATTGGTACATCATCGCAAAGTGATCCAATAGACGTATGCGTTATACCATCGTATAAAATTTTCTCGTAAATCTCATCACTTAACAGTAACAGCTTGTGCTCACGCGCAATATCTATTAACTGCATAAGTAAATCGTCGCTATACACTGCACCCGTCGGATTATTAGGGTTAATTAGTACTAAGGCTTTAGTTTTAGATGTAATTTTACTTTTTATATCAGCAATATCCGGAAACCAATCTTGCTCTTCATCACACAAGTAATGCACTGGGTTACCACCAGATAACGTAACCGATGCAGTCCAAAGAGGATAGTCAGGTGCAGGAATAAGCACTTCGTCGCCATTATTTAATAGCGCTTGGGTGATCATTTGAATAAGCTCGCTTACGCCATTACCAATGTAAATGTTATCTACATCTAAGTTATGTAAACCACGTTGTTGGTAATGCTGATAAATAGCCACACGGGCTGAATAGAGGCCTTTAGAGTCACAGTAACCTTGGGCTGAATATAAGTTGCGGATAATATCGCGGTGCATATCTTCTGGCATATCAAAGCCAAAGGCGGCCGGATTACCTATATTTAGTTTTAATACTTTTTGACCTTCGTCTTCCATTTTTTTAGCTTGCGCTAAAACCGGCCCACGAATGTCATAACATACACCTTCTAATTTGTGACTCTTTTTAATTTCAGACATTATTACCTCTTTAGGGCGTATTAGCTTTATAAATTAAATTTGTTCAACCTAGGGGCGATTTAATCGCGACGCGAGGTGTGTAACCTAGTGGGCTCGCTAACGGCTCCTGCGTTACCCTACTGGCTTACATTCATGTAAGAATAAGTAAAATTGAGTAACAAAGAAAAAATAGCCCCTAGGAAGACCCCTCTGGGCAATGCATGTTTGGAATTTATGTGTTGTTATCGTCGATTTATGTAGAAAAACCACACCGCATAGGCTCTGCCTAACCTAAAAACCAGACACTCGTTGCAAATTCAATCCCGGAAGATCAGCACGCCCTAGTGAGTATTTAGACTAACCTAGTAAAGGCGTAAAATGCTAGTCAATTTAGGTGCTTAATACTGAAATAAATTCACGTTTAAGCCGCTTATTTTAACGAGACGCTAACCACTCATTTAATTTAACTTGAGAGCCTTTAACTTGCTCCATCAGATTATTTGAGGCATCGGTTGCTTGCGCTAAATCGTCAACAGTTAAGCTTTGCTCAATAATACGAGAAACTTCAGCAAGGCTCGATGCGCCAAACTGCGCAGCGTTAGACTTTAAACTGTGAGAGTGGCGAATAGCCGCTTCTTTATCTTGGCCAATAGTAGCCATAACGTCTGTACCTAAACGTTCAAATTCTGCACAGCAAAAATCAAGCGTATCCGGAAATTGTTCACCTAATAACGATTCCATACTTTCTAATGCAGATTCATCAATACTAATTTGTGTCATATTTTAAGCCCTTAAAAACAATCCGTGTTAAATCTATGTCAATACTATTACTCTATATTGATGCGTAAAAAAAACCAACTTAATTACCTTATAAATGTATAATTATGAGGATCATACTGGCAAAAAAGTTTATTAAATGGCACGCACACTTTGTAATAATTGTAATTTTTCACTTTCTACTTGTATTTGTAGTGCAGTTAAAGATGTAAATAACCACGTAAACGTTATTATTCTACAACACCCCAGTGAAGAAAAAATAGCAAAAAATACCGCTAAATTACTTAATTTAAGCCTAAGTGGTTGCCAAATAATCAAAGGTGAAAATAATAACGACTTTGATATATTAAAAAGTCTGCCTTTAGAAACAACGGTTTTACTTTACCCTAATGAGCAGGCTATAAACTTAGATGATAAAGCTCAAAGCGCTGAGTTAAGCAAAATCACTCATTTAATCGTGATAGATGGCACATGGAAAAAAGCCTACAAAATATTACAACTCACTACGTTATTAAATCAGTTTAAAACAATCAGCTTTAAGCAATTACCTAAAAGCCGCTACGCTATTCGAAAAGCCCCTAGAGCCGATAGCCTTTCAACACTTGAAGCCGTTGCTCATAGTTTGTTTTTAATAGAGCAGTTAAACCCTGCTCCACTTTATAATTTATTAGATGAATTAATACAAAAACAAACCCAACACATGCCTGAGCACGTAAAAGCACGTTACTTAGCTTAAATACGGTGCCATAAACTTTAATGCGTAATTACCCCAATAGATTAAAGCGAGGCTTTACTCGCCAAGGCCCAGACTATCGCTTTGACGACCAAGTTGATTTTAGCGATATAAGAAACACGTTTGGATTTAGATCTATGGTGGTAGGTAAATGGGTAACCAAAGAAGAGCGTTTTATTAGTGCTAATTTAATTTACGATGCCCTAGCGGACCTTGCACAAATACTCCATTTACCGCCTAAAGCGATAGGCCTTCGCGGTAAACTTAATTTTGCCTTTGGGCATGGCGGTCAAAAAGGCGTACAAGCGCATTATAACGCAGCTTCACAAACCCTTGCTTTAGCTAAAAATGCGGGCGGTGGCGCATTGGCTCACGAATGGTTTCATGCATTTGATCATCATATAAGCGAGCACTTATTTGCAGCAAAACCTCGCTTTGGTTTTGCATCAAAATTATGGCTTTCAAATACGCCTAATTTATCGCACCCACTTAATAGTGCGCTTAACGATTTTTACAAAAACGTATTTTTAGATTTTGATGGGGAAGATGCAAATGAATTTGTACAAACGTGCATAAAACACGACCAAGCGCATAACATGAATTACATGAGTATGCCTGAGGAATTAGCAGCGCGCTGCTTTGAAGCCTGTATAGATGCTCACAGCACTATTCAAAATAGCTTTTTGGTTAGTGGCTTAAAAAGCAGTAATTTAATATACCCAAATGATCAGCATGTTAATAAAGCAAATAAAGCGCTTAACCGTTATTTTGAATTACTGGGTTATGCGCTTCATAAAATAGACGAGTAATGTCTATATTAACTGGTTATTTATCGTCACTAATACGACTTGCTACCGCACTACTTTGATCTTTATATTTTGCATCTTTACGAATATTGTATGGGTTTTCGCACGGGCCTGAGAGCATTTCAAAACTCATAGCACCAATTTTCATCATTGGGCGCAGTGCTAGTGGCAACTTACCTGAATTGTAAAACTCTAAAACAATATTACCACTCCAGCCTGGGTCGATTCTGTGTGCAGTTACATGCACCATTAAACCAAGTCGGGCAAGCGACGAACGCCCGTCTAACCAGCCTACTATATCAGCAGGTAATGTTACTTTTTCATGAGTAATAGCAAGAGCAAGCTCGCCTGGGTGCAAAAAGAAAGCTTCGCCATCGGCAAGCTCAATCTCTTCACTCATTATTGATTCCATGGCTTTATTTAGCTGATCTTTAGGGCCGCTTAAATCAACGTACGCTGCATTGTGTGCGTTAAAAGTTCTAAATTTATTCCCTAAGCGCAAGTCTGCTGTTACACCAGAAATCATTTCGCTCGTTGGCGCAGGCTCAATAACAATACGGCCATCGTTTAAGTATTCTTTAATATGTGTGTCTGAAAGTCTCATTTTTATTAATCTTCTGTAATCACAATTTCAATCGCATTGTGATGCTGTTGATAGTAAAGCGTGCTGGCCATTAGCCTCGCTGCTGCGCTGTATGTTTTACTTATTGCGGCGCTGTTATCGCTGGCAATAAGTCTGCCCTGCTCAGAGTATTCTCGAATATCTATCGCAAGAGGAATATGGCTAAGTACTGGCACGCCATGCTTGTGTGCCAATTTTTGTGCGCCGTCTTTACCAAATACATGGTTTGCTTCACCACAGTGAGTACAAATGTAATGGCTCATATTTTCAATTAAACCAAGCACAGGTACGTTTACTTTATTAAACATGGCGATGCCCTTTTGCGCATCGGCCAGAGCTAAATCTTGTGGAGTAGTAACTATAACGGTGCCACTTGCGGGTACTTTTTGGCTCATAGTCAGTTGTATATCACCGGTACCTGGCGGCATATCTACAATTAAATAATCAAGCTCGCCCCAATCGGTTTCGTTTAATAATTGATCTAGCGCGCCCGATGCCATTGGCCCTCGCCATACTGTTGCGTCATCACTTGGCACTAAAAAACCAATTGACTGGGCTTTAATACCGTTGGCATCAAATGGCTGTAGTAGTTTGTTATCTTTGGTTTGTGGCTCTGCGCCCACGAGTCCTAAAAGCATAGGAATAGATGGCCCATAAATATCAGCGTCTAAAATCCCTACTTTTGCGCCTTCATTTTTAAGCGCACCCGCTAAATTTACCGCGGTGGTAGATTTACCCACACCACCTTTACCCGAGGCAATAAGCACAATGTGTTTAATGGCTTTAAATTTGGCAGGCTCTTTAATGTTAACCACAGATTCAATGACCACAGGCACGCTTAAGCTTTCACTTACATGCTGCTGAACATGTGGCATTTCTGATTGCGCTGCAAATGGCAGTGTCAATTTAATAAGTATTGATTTATCGTCGTTTTGAGAAATAGAATCAATGAAGCTCTCATCAATTCCTACGGCAAAAGCCGCACTACGATACGCCGCTAAGGCAGTAATAATCGGTTGTTTTTGCACCGATTTAGAAGAGAATAGTTTCGACAGTCCAAACATAGCAATTAAATAGCGTTTCTTTGATGAAAAGTGCCACGGAATTATGTAACATTCAGGGCATTAACACCAGTCAATTAACAAAAATCCATAAGCTGTGCGCACTCTTGCCCTCTAGCTTGTAGATAAATTACTGATAATCTCCATTTTCACTATTAAAATGATGAGTTATCCTCAATTCGGAATGATTATGACGCAGCGAAAGATCCTGATTACCAGCGCATTACCTTATGCTAATGGCCCTACTCACTTAGGCCATTTATTGGAATACATTCAAACTGATATTTGGTCACGTTTTCAAAAGCTACAAGGCCACGAAGCATATTATGTTTGTGCCGACGATGCTCACGGCACGCCAATTATGCTAAATGCGCAAAAGCAAGGGATCACGCCTGAAGAAATGGTTAAAAATGTAAGCATTGAACGCCAACGCGACTTTGCCGACTTCAACATTAAGTTTGATAATTATCACAGCACTCACAGCCAAGAAAACAAAGAATTTAGCGAACTTATTTATAACCGCCTAAACGATGCCGGTCATATTAAAAAGCACACTATTTCGCAATTGTTTGACCCTGAAAAAGGCATATTTTTACCCGATCGCTTCGTAACCGGTACTTGCCCAACATGTAAGTCTGAAAACCAAAATGGCGACAGCTGTGATTCGTGTGGCGCAACTTACAGCCCAACAGAGCTAATTAACCCACGCTCTGTTATGTCTGGTGCTGAGCCTATTTTAAAAGATTCAGAGCATTACTTTTTTGACTTACCAGCATTTGAAGGCATGTTAAAAGAGTGGTTACACTCAGGTACTATTCAACAAGAAATGGCTAACAAGCTAGATGAATGGTTCACCGATGGCCTACAACAATGGGATATTAGCCGTGATGCGCCTTACTTTGGTTTTGAAATTCCAAATGCACCAGGCAAATATTTCTACGTTTGGCTAGATGCACCAATTGGTTACATGGCAAGCTTTAAAAACCTGTGTGACACAAAAGGCATCGACTTTGATGCGTTTTGGGCTGAAGGCTCAGACGCAGAGCTTTATCACTTTATTGGTAAAGACATTATTTACTTCCACAGCTTATTTTGGCCAGCAATGCTAGAAGGCGCTAATTTTAGAAAGCCTACAAACGTATTTGCACACGGTTTTGTAACCGTAAATGGCGAAAAAATGTCTAAATCTAAGGGTACGTTTATTAAAGCGCGTACTTATTTAGACAACCTAAACCCAGAGTATCTTCGTTATTACTACGCGGCTAAATTAAACAGCGGTATTATTGACCTTGATTTAAATCTAGAAGACTTTGCACAACGTGTAAATTCAGACCTAGTAGGTAAAGTGGTAAACATAGCGAGCCGTTGTGCAGGATTTATTACTAAAAAGTTTGATGGCAAGCTAAGTAGCACCATTATGCAGCCAGAACTACTTGAAGAGTTTCAAGCAGCTGCACCAAGTATTACTGCCCATTACGAGAACCGCGAATACAGCCGTGCAATTCGTGAAATTATGGCGCTTGCCGATAAGGCAAACCAGTTTATTGATGGTGCTGCTCCTTGGGTGTTAATTAAAGACGAGACAAAACAGCAAGAAGCGCACGAAGTGTGCTCACTTGGCCTTAACTTGTTCCGCGTATTAATTACTTACTTAAAACCTGTATTACCAGAAATGGCTGAAAACGTTGAAGCGTTTTTAAATGATGAATTAGCGTGGGATGGTGTTCAAAATGCACTAGTAAGCCACCCTATTAATAAGTTTAAGCCGTTAATGCAACGTGTAGAAATGGATAAAGTGAATAAAATGGTTGAAGAATCAAAAGAAAGCTTAGAGTCAAAAGTAACCATTGATCCTAATAGCCCACTTGCAAAAGAGCCTATTAGCGATGAGATAGAGTTTGATGACTTTGCAAAAGTAGACTTACGCGTAGCTAAAATTGCAAAAGCAGAGCACGTTGAAGGCGCTGACAAACTACTTAAACTAACTCTTGATTTAGGCGGCGAGACTCGCCAAGTATTTGCAGGTATTAAATCAGCTTATGCACCAGAGGACATCGAAGGTAAGCTTACAGTAATGGTTGCAAACCTTAAGCCTCGTAAAATGCGCTTTGGTATGTCTGAGGGCATGGTATTAGCCGCAGGTCCTGGCGGTAAAGAAATCTACATTCTTAACCCAGACGATGGCTCAGAGCCTGGTATGCGTGTAATGTAATTTAATAATTAAAATAAACCGCTGATATCAGCGGTTTTTTTATGAGAAAAAGTAATGTTTAGCCGTATATTAAGTCTAGCCGTTTATACAAACGCCTTTGCATTAAATAAAGTGAATTGTAATTATGACCCAAATTTTAGATGCCTACAGAACAAAAGTAAGTAGCCAAATAAAGCAACATAAGTTAGTCGCCATACTGCGCTTAAAACAACAAACCGATGTAGCTCCATTAATTGATTGTTTAGGGCCTGTTTATCTTTCGAGGTTAAATTTGCAGCAGACTATTTGGTGTTTAGGCAAGGCAGAGCCTATGTAGTGTGGTTATTCCCCATAAATAGGCGATAACGCAACATAAATGCCAAACAGGCGCTGCCCGAAGGGTTCTGCCTAGGGGCAATTTACTCTTTGTTGCTCGGTTTTTACTTAGCCCACTAGGTTACAAACCTCGCGCCGCGATTAAATAGCCCCTAGATTGAACAAATTTTAATCCTGAAAGGTCAACAGGCCCTAATAAATGCGGGGATAAACGCATTAGAGATCACGTCAAACACGCCTGGCTTTGAACATGAAATAACAAAAGCACGCACCGCCTATAAAAATACACTCATTGGCGCTGGTACCATAATAAACACTACTCTGGCTCAGCAAGCTATTGATGCAGGTGCACAATTTATAGTTACACCAAATACTAATAAAGCAGTGGTAAAACTTGCCCACCAGCATGGTTTACCCGTTTTAGTGGGCGCACTCACACCTACTGATGTAGCTAAGGCAATAGAGTATAATGCTGATATTATTAAGGTATTTCCTGCAGGCAGTATGGGGATTGATTATTTTAAAGCATTAACGGGTCCATTTTCCGAGGCACAACTTATGCCTGTTGGCGGTGTTGATTTAGATAACTTAACACAATGGTTTGAAGCTGGTGCATGTGGTGCTGCAGTTAGTAGTGATTTTTGTAAAGTAGTTAATAACGAACAAGAACGCAGCACACTTACTAGGCTGGTAAAAAGTTATATAAGTAAACTGCCTCAATAGGCAGTTTAATTTATTTATAAGATAAGTTAAATGTACGCTCATAAATTTGATTGATCGCTCTAAAAATTAATTATTACTTAATTCAATTTTTTTAATACACGATCCTTTCTTGGTAAATAATAGTTATCGTAATCAAGGGACACTATAACGCGCTCTGCTTTTCCTAATAACTCATCACGCGGAATTAAACCAATTACACGCGAGTCAGCGCTATTATCGCGGTTATCACCCATTGCTAAGTAATAATCATCAGGAATTGTAATTGCATCAAACCCCGATAAACGTGAAGGAATATTTGCCACTCTTATCGAATGCTCTAGCCCGTTTAAATTTTCAATTTTATCAAGCGAGTCTATGTTGCTTCGCTGATCTGCATAATTAAGCTTTTTACCATTAATAATGAGCTCATTGTTTTCAAGCGCGATAGTGTCGCCAGGTACGCCTATTACGCGCTTAATTAACCGATTATCAGCCGCTTGCGAGTCAAATACAATAATATCGCCTGTTTGTGGGTCTGCTAATTTTAATAGTTTAATATGAGTGAACGGCACACGAATGTCGTAGGCCATTTTATCGGTTAAAATTCTGTCCCCTTCTTGAATAGTCGGCTTCATTGAGCCTGTAGGCACTTCGTACCAATCAGCTACGGCACTCCTAAACACACTCATCAGTGCAATGAAGACGATGAGAGAACGATTATTTTTCCAAAACTTATAAGCGAGTTTCATATCTATTCCCTTTACTTGAACAAGTCTCTAATTGAGTAAGTCATTATATGACTTAATTACTTCACTGCAGTTCAATTAAGGATGTAACAAAACATGTTTACACCTAATTTTAAATGATCGATTAAATTTAAGGCCCGTAACAGTTAACGAAACCAACGGGCATTAACTGAAAGGAAATTAACATGTTTAAGAAAATTACTACTGCATTATTGTTCACCACTGCAAGCTTTGGATTTAATACAGCGGCTTATGCTGATCATCATGGTATGAAAAAAGATGTTGTCGAAGTAGCCGTAGAAAATGGCTCGTTTACTACTCTTGTTGCTGCTGTTAAAGCCGCAGGTTTAGTTGATACACTGCAAGGTACAGGACCGTTTACTATATTTGCACCAACGGATGCTGCATTTTCTAAATTACCTGAAGGCACAGTTGAGATGCTACTCAAGCCTGAAAACAAAGATAAGCTAACGGCGGTATTAACTTACCACTTAGTGTCTGCAAAAGTGATGGCAGCCGATGTAATGAAGGTAGATAGTGCGAAAACACTACAAGGCCAATCCGTTATGGTTAAAGCCGACAGCATGGGCGTAATGATAAACGACGCCAAAGTTGTAAAAGCTGATGTAAAAGCAAGCAACGGCGTGATTCATGTAATCGACACTGTACTCATGCCAAAAGAGTAAGCGTGTAGAATTAACCAAATAAAAAAAGCATAAGCGAACACTTATGCTTTTTGTCTATATATAGTACAACATGTTATTGATTTAGTTTTTCTTTCGCTTCTTTTACTTTTTCAAAATCCAAACCAAGTTCGTCAGTTGCTTCTTTAATTAAGTGCGGCTGAGTCATAACCACGGCCATTAACTGCTGTAGTTTTTCAGGCGGAATACCAAGCTCTTGAACAAGCGCCATAGCCATCATTGGATTTTGGGTAAACGCTTCAAACAATGCTTTTACTTTTTCGTCGCTTACATTGTGCTCTTTAAGTATTGCTAGTATTGGGTTCATTTTTAACCTTGTGTGTTTTGTACGTATTTTATATTTACTAAATTATATTAGCTGAGCCATGCATTAACAACGCCAACGCACGTCTGAGTGTTACATCTCGTAGTTATTCTACAAGTAAAACCACTTTACCTGCATTTTCATTACGCTCTAATATAGCGTGCGCTTCGTTTGCGTCGCTCCAAGGCAATGTTTTATACACGTTAAAGTCGTATTTTTTAGCGGCAATATCATTATAAAAACGTGCCACTAGGTCATCGCGCACTTGGCGCTTAAACTTAATGCTACGATTTCTAAGCGTTGATGCATGAAACGAAATGCGCTTTTGTAAAAGCACCGCAAAATCAACTTCTGCAAAGCGCCCATCTAAAAAGGCAAGCATGATTATTTGGCAATCCATAGCAGCAATAGCTGCATTTTTATTCAAATAGCTGCCCGATACAGGGTCGACAATTACATTAGCTGTTAACTCATTTGCTTTCATATATTCTACAAAGTCAGTGGTTTTGTAGTTAATTGCATGATCAGCACCGAGTTCTTTTGCGTGTTGGCATTTATCATCCGTACCAGCGGTAATAACCACAGTAGCACCAGCACTTTTAGCCATTTGAATTGCTGCGCCACCTACGCCACTAGCCCCTGCGTGAATTAACGCTGTTTGGCCTTTTTGTAATTTACCGAGTTCAAACATGGCACCAAAAGCAGTTAAATACACTTCGCTAATGGCTGCACCTTCAACCATGGTTAGCTCATCAGATAATTCCATTAATTGTTTGGCATCAATAGCAACATATTCACTATAAGCACCACCCGCACATAAGCTAAAAATGCGTTTATCTAACCAGCTTTTGTCAACTTCGCTACCAAGCTCAACTACGGTGCCTGCGCACTCTAAACCTAAAATGGGGCTATCCCCTTTTGGAGCCGGATATTTACCTTGGCGCTGCATGCAGTCTGCACGGTTAACACCTATTGCCGCAACTTTAACTAATACTTCATGGCTTTTTAAAACCGGTTTCTCGGTTTCACTAAATACAAGGGTGCCACCCTCATGAGAAATATATTTCATTGTTACTCCGTATTAAGTTTTGTAATAATTAAGACATGGGGTTAGTTATTTTTATTTAAACCGCCAACTTTGTTTATACGGGTACACATCGGGTAAGTAACCCGCTCTTATTTGCTGTTGACAACCTTGCCAAAATTCAGCTAAAAACAAATTACTGTGCAAATTATTAAAATTGTTAAACGCTGCGTCGTTTGCGCTAAAAAACACCTTAAATTGACTCGGAAATATGTCGTTTTCTGCTATATCAAAGTAAGTATTACTGCTTAACTCCTCAAGTGCATTTTGAGCGTTTGGCACGTCTCTAAAGTGACAATCGGTAAGTGGGCATATTTCATCGTAATCATAAAATACAACACGCCCCCAACGGGTTACACCAAAGTTTTTCATAAGCATGTCACCCGGAAATATATTTGCACCGGCAAGGTCTTTAATCGCTTTACCGTAGTCGTCCATAACTTGCTGTAATGCTTTGTTATTACAACTATTGATGTACAAATTAAGTGGCATCATTTTACGCTCTACATACACGTGTTTTAAAATAAGTGCCTTACCCGATATAACCATACTGCTGCCAATTTGCGCTTTCATTTGGTTAAGTAACTCGTCGCTAAAGCGGCTTAAGTCAAACGCTAAATACCTAAATTCGTGCGTATCGACTAAGCGACCTACTCTATCTGCTTGCTTTACAAAACTGTATTTGTCTTTAACTTGCGCTTTTGTGGCTGTTTTTGGCGCGCTAAATTTGTCTTTTATTACTTTATAAACGTAGTCGAGCCCTTCAATAGTAAATACCAGCATAACCATACCAGGGGTGCCAGGCGCTGCTATGTATTTAAAATTAGCAGGGCTATTTTTAGTGGTATCAACCTTGTAACGGTAAAACTCAGTTTTAGCATGCTTAATAAAACCAATCGCATTAAATAATTCAAAACGTTTTTTATGGGGCATAAGCACGCTTAAGTAATCCACATAACGCGCAGGTTGGTCGGTATCAACCATAAAATAGGTACGGGCAAAACCAAACAGCAAACTAAGCTGATCGGCCCCCATCATTACGGCATCAAGCTTCAATCCTTTACTGGTATTTAAAATAGCGATGGCAAAAGGCATGTTATCGCCATTTTTAGCAATGCAGCGCCCTATTAAGTAGCAAGCTTTGTTTCTAAAAAATAGAGAGTTTGCGTATTCTATAAACCCGTTGTTTAAATTTATAAGCTCATACACTTGTTTACATTGCTGCTTTGCACCTGCCATTAACGTTGTTTGTAATGCCTGTAAATCAGCATCTAAATTACTAAAAGACACTCTAAATACTTGGCGGGTAATGAGCGTTTTAACCGCATGGTTAAACCCATCTTTAAATGATATTCGGCTAACTAAATTTTCGTACGAGCGTGGCTCGCTTCTGTACTTTGCTTTTAATACAAACAAATGCACGGTACGAATTTTTTTATCATCCCAAATAGCACCAAAGGTCGAATTAAAAAAGGTATGCGCTATGGGTTTGTTTTCATGATTTTGTAGCATGTCACCATAAATATTTTTCGCCAATTGCCACGTTTGCGGGCAATTAAGCTCGCTGTAGGCGATAACCCGCACCGCATTACTCACATTTTTTACTTCGCGTTCGTACACTTGTAAGCGCTCTCGCATGGCACTTTGTACATCGTGATATTTTTGTTGTTCAAACCGGCTCTGCGCACCCAGTGTTATATTTAAAAACTGCGCAAACATAGCTTCAAAGCCTGCAAACACAGCTCGAGCCAACTTAGTAGCTATAACTTGTTGTATCGCATTATCTGATTGATTAGTTAATATTTTTGGCATGTTTACAACACTTTTATTTTTACCACTTATAGCGGTTATTTTTTATTAATTGTTTACACCTTAGCAAGCAGGCTTTAATTTAGGTAATTAATAAAGCATATAAATAGAATTTATTGGGCGTATTGACCTTTCGAGGTTAATTTTGCAGTCGTGTATTTGGTTTTTAAGCTAGGCAAAGTACATGTAGTGTGGTGACTCCCCATAAATGTACTTTAACGCTGCATAAAGGCCAAATACACACTGCCCATAGGGTTCTTTCTAGGGACGATTAACTCTTTGTTGCTCGATTTTTACTTAGCCCACTAGGTGGCAAATCTCGCGCCGCAATTAAATCGTCCCTAGATTGAACAAATTTCAACCCTGAAAGGCCAACACGCCCATATGAATATAAGAAATGTCGATCTTAACCTTCTCGTTTATTTAAATGTATTAATAGATGAAAAAAGTGTTTCAAAAGCTGCAAATAAACTCGCGCTAACACAACCAGCCATGAGTAACGCACTCAAACGATTACGTGATTTATTTGACGACCCGCTACTTGTGCGAGCCGCAGGCTCTATGACACCAACAGCAAAAGCAATGCATCTCAAACCAGAGGTTGAAGCATTGTTAAAAATGGCAGAGGCGATTACTCAGCCCAGTGAGCAATTTAATCCAGCAACGGCAGAGGTGACTTTTAGAATAATGGCAAACGACTACATTGAATCGACTTTAATTGCCCCTTTTATTACCGAGCAGCTCACTAAAAACCTCGGCGTTAACTTTGATGTACTCAGCCCAAGCGATGTAAATCTGCAAGATATGGAAAAAGGCACTATCGATTTAGCTATAAATCGTTTTAACGGCCTACCACGCTCGTTTCATCAAGCCAGTGTATGGCGCGATAATTATTGCTGTTTAACACATCCTAAAAATACCTTTTTACAGCATTCAAGCCTTGATGATTACCTACAAAAAGAACATATTTGGGTAAACCGTGCAGGCTGGGGGCCAGAAGCCGCCGTTACCAATAAGTCTGGCAAGCAAAAACTAGGTTGGGTAGATGAAGCACTTTGGCAGCTAGAACAAACGCGTAAAATACGGGTGTTTACACGCCACTACATGATTGCAAGTTTGCTATGCCAATCAGAGCAACTTATTGCTACTTTACCGCGCAGGCAGGCTAAATTATTAACAACCCACACCAACTTAGTGATAAGCCCAGTGCCATTTCAAATAGTCCCTATTGAGGTAAAAATGATCTGGAGCCCACTACTTCATCATGCACCCGCTCATCAGTGGCTACGCCGTGAGTTGCTTGAGTTTGCTAAAACGGTAGCAGATAGGTAATTTATTAACGCCTCATTAGGCACAAAAACTTTCAATATTGCGCATGATGTTAACGGCTTACTTTTTGCTGAAGAATGTAATGATAAACAAACTTAATAATAAGAATACCGAGACAGTTAATATAATATTTGCTGTATTTCAAAAATCCTATGCAATTGAGGCTAAATTGATAGGTGCACTTAACTTTCCTCCTTTAGCACGTAATGCCGAAGATATTAAAAAGTCAGAAACAACCTTTTATGGCTTCACCGAAAATGAATGTTTAGCGGCCGTTATTGAAGTAAATATAAACAATGAGTGTATAGATATTTGTAGTTTAACCGTTGATCCTAGTTATTTTAAAAAAGGTATTGCAAGTAAGCTAATAAATCATGTTTTAACGATGGGTGATATCTCTCTTGCAAGAGTTGAGACTGCGGTTGCTAATACTCCCGCAATAAATTTATATAAAAAGCATGGTTTTGTGGAATTCAAAAGATGGACTCCTTCACATGGTATCGAAAAGCTGGCTATGTCGGTAATTACATGAAACAGTACTTTAAAATAGGTAATAAAAATGGATAGTACATCTTTAATTGCATGGAGTGTTTTATTTGGCGGAATTGGTATTGGCTACCTTACATACGGACGAAGAAAAAAAGCCGTAGTGCCACTTTGTACTGGTTTGTCGTTATTGGTGTTTCCGTACTTTATGAGTAGCGTAGGCATGCTATTAATTGTGGGTACTATTTTAGTAACAATTCCCTATTTTATTAAAATTTAACATTGCTGTTGCTAAGGCTAAATAAAATGAATGCTCTAATAAAAAAGCGCCATGGTATTCAACTTTGGGAAAATACCATGGCGCTTTTTAAATCGTAGAAATAGGAGTGAACCCTACCCTTCATATTTAGCAACCTTGATGCCAACCTAGCTAAAAGGAAAAAGACATTTAAAATCAGCAGCCTAATACGGCGATGTTTTTCCTTATTATTTAATATGTCCCAGTTTTGTGCATTTTAATAGGTTTTTGCACCACTTTAATTAAGGATGCTCAGTGGAGTTTAGCCTGTCTTTACTCAGCTACAATTTTAATATTGATAAGATCAATATCAGTTATTGAAAACAACAATTTCATTAATACTACTCTTAGCGCTAGAGTGAAGTTAAGCCAACAAACTAAGAGTAATTATTATGACAACATCAAGCTTCACACAACAAGACGGGTTATTTATTGATGCAAATTTACATCAGTTTATTACCCAGCAGTTATGCACTAAAACCAACACAACAGACGCATACCAAGCGCTAGCTACATTAGTTGATGAATTTGGCTGTAAATGCCGCAAAACAAAACATCAACCCGATGATGTATTAGAAGTAGATACTCTATTAAACGCGTACCAGCTTCATAATCATCCTCGCTGTCATGTTGATGCGCAAACAACTGAAGCGGTTTTAGATGAATATTGCTGCCAGGTTCCTGCAATTATTGTTGTAGCCTTGATGGATACGCTTAGCGGTACACAGTGCGATGAGCCAAATGCACACGATATTTACCACCGTGCTGCGCAGTTAACTAATCGCCCTTGCGTACATAGAGTAAAAACTGCATCAGCAGCTTAATAATGGAAGTGTTTAAAAGTGCTCGATAACCTTTTGTGCGAAGTCTGTGCAGCTTAAGGTTGTCGAGTTATGAGCATTGCCTGCAACACCTTGGCGCGCTTGCGCTAAATCAAATGTTAGATCTGCGTTTTTAAACGCACTCTCTAATGCGTTTTCAATAAGTAATGCACTTTCATTCCACCTCATAAACTTAAGCATTAAAACGGCACTTAAAATACTACTACTTGGGTTTGCTTTATTTTGCCCTGCTATTCTCTCAAACGTGCCATGGGTTGGCTCAAAAAAAGCGACATCGTTATTAAGGTTTGCTGCAGGCATTATTCCTACTCCCCCCACTTGTGCGCTAAGCATATCTGCTAAAAAATCGCCATTTTGATTTGTAGTTGCAACCACATCAAATTGCTCAGGGTTCATTAAACATTGCTGCAGCATATTATCAGCTATCACTTCTTTAATTATTAAAGAAGGTTTATTTACTCGTGGTATTTCAAGCCAACGACCGTTTTCGTGTGCGGTAGCGTTAAACTCATTTTGTGCCAACGAAAAACCCCAACGTTTAAAGGCGCCATCTGTAAATTTAAGTACATTACCTTTATGTACAAGCGTTAGCGATTCGCTATTATTTTTAAGCGCGTAATTAATTGCATAGCGAACAAGGCGCTCAGAGCCTTCTTTAGATATATTTTTTATGCCTATGCCACACTCTTGTGAAAACCTCAGTCTGGTTACGCCCATTTCTTCACATAAAAAGTCGAGCATTTTTTCACTTTCTATGCTGCCCGCTTGCCACTCTATTCCTGAATATACGTCTTCACTGCTATCACGCAGCACGGTAATGTTAGTTAAAAAAGGGTTTTTTAAAGGTGATGGCAACGCACTAAAGCCTTTAATAGTGCGCATATTTACAAATAGATCCATCTCGTGTCTAAGCGCTACATTTAATGAGCGAAAACCTCCGCCAAGTGGTGTAGTTAACGGTCCTTTAATTGCTATTTTGCAGGCTCGCACGGCGTTAATGGTTTCTTGAGGGAACCAATCCCCATCATATAATTTTGCAGCTTGCTCGCCGTTATATACTTGCATCCAGTGAATTTTTCGAGCATTGCCATAACAGTGTTCTATGGCGTTATTAACTACATGCTGCATTGCAGGTGTTACCTCTTGCCCTACACCATCGCCATTAATGTAAGCAATAATAGGATTTACAGGAACATGCCACTGGCCTTTAGCATCAATAGTAATATTTTTTCCGTGTTCAGGGATTTTAATATGCTGATAAGCCATGGTTAATACCTATACTTAAAATAGAATGATCTGATTAAATCATGCCTGGGGGAATGTGTATGTAATTTGCTTTTTATAATTGATATTAGTTAAAAAAATACTGATTTAAATGTGCTTATTTCAGTAAATAGTGGGTCTTAATATCAAGTGTGTATTTTGTATCTGTTGATCTTTCAAGATTAAATTTTCAATCGTCTGTTTTATATTTACACAAGACGGAGCCTATGTAGTGTGGTTTTTCCCATAAACAGGTGCTGCCCAGTGGGTTCTTCCTAGGCGCCGTTGCTTAAATGAATGTAGGGCTATACGGTAACGTAGGAGCAGTTAACGTGCACACTAAGTTGCAAATCTCGCGCCGCGATTAAACAAACTCTACTTTAAAGGAGGTATAAATGAAGTTACTTTGGCTATTTTTGTTCTCAATGTATTCTTTAAACGCTTTTGCTATTGATGTAGTTATTCATAATTTAGACTCCCTTACTACTAACGGTCAAAAAACAGTATCTACTTGGATAAATCAAAGCCTTACAAAAACACAAAATACCTTAGGCCCACTACAGCAAACCACCTTACCTATATATTTAAAGCCACAATATTTTGTTTTTGAACCGGTGCCGTGGGCTAGTGTAAAGCGTAATAACCCCGATGGGCTTGAGCTGCATATTGACCGCTATGCAAGCTTAAAAGCGTTTACAAAAGATTGGACGCTTTACCATGAGCTTTCGCACTTATATTTGCCATTACTACCTTACTCTGGTTTTTGGTTAAGTGAAGGATTTGCCAGTTACATGCAAAACGTAATAATGCGTGACAACGGTGTAATTAGCCAAGCGCAATTTGTTCAGCGCCTAAACGCTGGATTTGAGCGAGCGCGCTTACAAACTAAAACAAAACAACAACCCCTTAATGAGCTTTCAAATGATATGTGGAAGCAACGCGCACAACAACGCGTTTATTGGACCGGGGCAGCTTTTTTTGTAGAAGCTGATTTAGCCTTACAAAAGCAAGGACAAAACGTAGCAAGTATCATAAAACAGTATCAAGCATGTTGTAGAACCGCTCGTTCAAGCGCAAAAACATTTATAAAAGAGCTTGATAAGCTCTCGCGAAGCAGTGTTTTTACCACACTTTATGCCAAATACAATACACGTACTGATTTTCCTCTGGTTACAAAAACGCAGCTTAGCAAGCTTTAGCGCTATTTATATAATGAATGTACTCATCAAATGCTGTTGCGTTGAAGTTTACTGAGTATTGGTTCATAAAGCCGTGTAAAAATGTCGTCTTGCTACACTTAACACCTACTTTTAACGCTAAAGAATTAATAATGTCATCAACATTAAAGTGGGGTTCATGTTGTGGAAATATAAATTCGCAAGGGATAGTTGCATTTACATCTAAATTATTTCTAATTTGCGATGGATAAAAACCAATGAGCTTTTTAAGATGTGGATTGCCTGTTAATAACTGTGCTCGCCATGCTGCACTTGCGCCAGCACTAAATGCAATACACACGGTGGGTGAATCAAGCTCGTCAAATACATTTTTAACTTTAGCTGCGTAATTATCATGGTTACTATTTTTTATAAACTTATCATAATAATATTGTTCAGTATCATATGGTTGCGACTTACCATCGTAAGGTTCAATAATCACTGTTTTAGCCATTATCGCATCTGATAACTTGGTTAAAGCTGGTGTTAATCCAAAAATATCGCTGACTATTATGTAATTCATACTTACCTTTTTATAGTTAAAAGCATCGCTTATAAGCAGTTGATAAAGTTAATTATAAATAATTATTAAATAAATAGCTTGCACACATTTTTTATTTGGGTTACCTTTCCTCTCTGGTCTTAAAAAACCACCGCGGTTAACCTTTTTACCCTGATCCAGTAAGCCCCGCAAAACGTATATTTGAAAGCTAAGTTATTGTACGGCGAGAACCCCTTAAATAATACCGAGATGATTTTTGAATCATCGCAAAAGTGTCATAAAGATCGTCAACACTGTAATGAAGCTAAACACAACATCGTTAATTTATTGACTGCAATTTGCTATAAAAATATAGCGCAGAATAAATAGCAAGAATAAAGTGAGTTTTATTATGTCTTATAAATATAATGGGTCTATGATCCAAATCGCACATCCAGTGCAATCAATTTCTGTAAATAAACATCGTGTTATCTTTAGTGATACACAAGGTTTAAAAAATGCATTATTTCAAAAAGCGAGTGATGCACGCCAATTTGTTAAGTGGCTAAAAGCTAGCTAAACAATATATAACTTTAATTGCCTCTTATTACTGCAATTATTGATAAAAATTATGCCAGCCTTGTTGCTGGCATTTTACTTTTTAACACTTTGATGCCTACAATAGAGCTATAATAATAATTACTGGTAGCTGCTGTAATGCGCCGTGTATTTTTAAGCTTATTACTATTTTTTTGTTTAACCTCAATAAGTAATGCTAGAACCATTAATTGGTTAGCACACGACTTTGCACCCTATTATATTTTAAATGGCCAATTCCAACATCAAGGCCGCGATGAAAGTATTATTACTTTACTTGAAAAACAGCTCCCCAATATTACTTTTAACCGTATGATCATCCCCTCAGGTAAAGTAGTTCAAGAACTATCTAATACTTCGCATAACGCTTGTGCGCTGTCCCTTTATAAAAATGAGTTTAGAAAACAGCATATTTACTTTACAGATGAAAGTTCGACGACGGGTTTATCCCCATCTATTGCTATGCACGCACGTTTAGCAAACGCGTTAGAACTTAAAGATGCGAACGAGGTGTCTTTACTTGAACTAATACAAGATAAAAAACTAACGCTTGGTGTATCTATGAGTCGTTCTTACGGTAAAGAAATAGATACAGTTATAAACAGTACACCAGACATAGACTTAGTTATACGCCCTACTCGCGATAGCTTAGCGAGCTTAACGTATATGCTTAATTTAAAAAGAATTGATATTTTATTAGGTTATCCAAGCGAACATTACTACTTAGCTAAATCGATGCATTTTGATAAAAACCTCACACAGCGCCCACTTAAAGAAGCGCCAGCTTTAAGTTATGGATATATTGGCTGTACTAAAAACGCACAAGGTGCTGAGGATATAAAAATACTTAACGAACAACTTAAAAAAATTAAACACACTAAGCAATATAACGAATTGCTTATGCGCTGGCTGCCAGAGCACTTAAAACCTTTATTTCAACAAAGAATGGTACTAGCAAAAAAGTAACGCCCTTTAATAACTGAGCTTTCACTTGAAGGTTATTTAAAACACTACTTATGGAGGCTATATAGTAGCGTTTTCGCTTAAACTTACATAAATTAAGCTTTGTGGATTAACCTGCAAACACGTTATAAGCCCCTCTTTTATCAGCTCAAGCATAGCTATAAAACTAACCACTACACCGCTTCTGCCTTCACTTAGAGTAAACAGTTCATTAAATACAACAGCAGAATCGGCTTTAGATAGTTGCTGCAGTATTTGACTCATTCGTTCGCGGGTTGATAGTACTTCTGCTGTTATTTGGTGATGCTCAAATGTTTTAGCTCGTGCCATTACATCGCTAAGTGCAAGCATTAAATCTTTAAGTTCAAGCTCTGGTAAAGATGGGCTATTATCACTTGCGGTTGGCATTGCGGCATGCGCAATAAAAATATCACGGCCAACACGGGGGATCTCATCTAGATTTTCGGCGGCTGTTTTAAACTGCTCATATTCTTGCAGGCGTTTAATAAGCTCAGCACGGGGATCTTCTTCCTCTTCAAGTTCTTCGTGAACAGGTAATAGTAACCGCGATTTAATTTGTGCAAGCAGCGCCGCCATAACTAAATACTCGCCAGCGAGTTCTAGTTGAAATTCGGTCATCATTTCAACATAGCTTACATACTGTTCAGTGATACTAAAAATAGAAAGCTCAAGCACATCTAGCTTATGCTTTTTAATTAAATACAGTAGTAAATCGAGTGGGCCTTCAAACGTTTCTAAAATGATTTCAAGCGCATCAGGGGGAATGTATAGATCTTCGGGTTTATCAACTACGGCTTTACCGTGCAAAAAAGCCAGTGGCAGCTTTTGCTGCACTGGCTCAAGTTCATTCGATACACCGTTATTTTCGGGCTTGTCACTCAACAGTGTTTACTCAAACGGGCTAGTATCGCCACAGCCAACACGTAGTATTTTTATATCGTCTTCGGATAAATCAATTACTGTTGTTGCTTGTTCAGCTAAATAGCCACCGTGAATAATTAAATCGACGTGTTTATCTAAGCGCTCTAAAATTTCATCAGGATCTGATTCTGTAAACTCTTGCCCTGGTAAAATAAGTGAACACGACATAAGCGGCTCACCTAGCTCAGCAAGTAACGCACAGGCAATTGGGTGCTCAATAACACGCATACCTATGGTTTTTTTCTTTTCGTTTAACAAACGCTTTGGTACTTCTTTTGTACCTTTAAAAATAAAGGTATAAGGCCCTGGCGTATTATTTTTAATTAATCTAAACAGTTGGTTATCTACTCTTGCATAAGTAGCAAGCTCTGATAAGTCTCTGCAAACAAGTGTAAAGTTATCGTTTTTTTCAATGCCACGAATGCGCTCTATACGCTCTTTAGCTTGTTTGTTACCTAAGTTACACCCTATGGCGTAACCAGAATCTGTTGGATAAACAACAACGCCGCCTTTTTTAATAATATCAACGGCTTGATTAATAAGTCGTGGCTGCGGGTTATCAGGATGAATATGAAATAATTGACTCATGTTAATGCCCCTTCTTGTCCTTCCCATGCTTGCCAAACACCTTGGCAGTCTTTAGGTAAGTATAAGTTTTTGCCAAGCTCTAAATAGCTTGTCGGAAAATGAAAATCAGACCCTTGCGAGCAGAGTAAATCGTACTCTCGGCTCAGTTCACCTAAAAATTGTCGCTCACTAGGAGCTTGTTGAGGCTGTGCAACTTCCATTGCATCACCACCAACACTTTTATACTCGGTTAACAATTTACGTAACCATTTATTAGACATTTGATAACGCCCAGGATGTGCCACTACTGCAATACCTCCCGCTGAATGAATTGCTTCAATGGCGGTTTGCATATTGCACCAGTTACTTGGCACATAGCCGGTTTTACCGCGACCTAAATATTTTTTAAATACACCAGGGAAGTTTTTAGCTACACCACGCTCTATCAGCGCGCGTGCAAAGTGCGCACGAGTAATTTGCGCGTCTTGTGCAAGCTCTTTGGCTTGCTCATAAATGCCATCAAAACCGTTTTTTGTAAGCCTTGCGCCTATTTCTAGCGCTCTGACTTCACGCTTTTGCTGCTGCTGCGTTAACAATGAAGTAAGGTCAAAATTATCAATATCAACATTCAAACCCACTATATGTATTTCGAAGCTTTCCCATTTGGTCGAAATTTCTACCCCGGTAATTAATGATAAAGGCAAATTTTCGGTTTGAATAAATTCTTGAGCGGGCTTAATAGCAGCCACAGTATCGTGATCGGTAATAGCAAACACATCTATATTTTTATCAACGGCGCGGGTAAGTAATTCTTCAACCGTTAACTGCCCGTCTGAATGCGTGGTGTGGCTATGTAAATCGTATTTTATCAAAAGAAAACTGCTTAAAATTAAGGGTTAATGGCGTTTATGTAAGTATAACAAGTTTTTTGACTAAATTGTTTTAAATAAACACTTGACACAAAAGCACTAGATACGTTTTACTGTAGCCACTTTCAGACACATTAAGAATTAATAAAAATGATCAATTCAATTCAAAACACTATTTGGTGGTGGCACTCATAATTATTGGGTGATGAATTGTCGTGTCTAGCAAAAATTCAAAACCCGCATAATGCGGGTTTTTTTATAACTAAATTTTACGTAATTATATTTTTTAATTTTGAGGCAAAAAAACATGAATAACGGTCTTACTCTTACACATCGTTGGTGGTGGCGCCTGATATAGCGGGACGGTAATGATCTGTTTGTAATTTAGATATCGTTATTCTAACCCCGCATTGCTAACGCATTGCGGGGTTTAATTTTTTGAGGGAATGAGGTTTGATTTTTAGTCATATAACTACCACACCAGGCGAAGTAACAAGCATTACGCAAGTTCGTGAATACATAAGTAGCCCACTTGCACTTTATGCTGCACTTGATAAGCCTAATTCGCTGCTGCTTGAGTCAGCTGAAATTGATTCTAAAGACAGTGTTAAAAGTTTAATTTTAGTTGATAGTGCCCTGCGTATTGTATGTAAGGGAAAAACGGTAACTGTTAACGCACAATCTAATAACGGCAAACAATTATTAAGCTACTTACAAGCAAATGTTAAGAGCTGCGATTCACAATTAAACGACACAACGCTTACACTTAACTACCAAGACATCAGCAGAGATATAGACGAAGCAAGTAAGCTTGTTGCCGATAATGCCTTCAGCGCTCTTCGTACCTGTATTAACAGTATTCAAAGCACCACCGAAAATCCATTTTCGGTATTTTTAGGCGGTGTATTTGCCTACGATATGGTGGCAAATTTTGAGCAATTAAGCGATGTACCTGATGGCGAAAACACCTGCCCAGATTACGTATTTTACCTAGCCGAAACCTTAGTTGTTATTGATCATCAAAAACAAACCACTGAGCTTATTGGTAATGTATTTAATGGCCCAGATGTTCATGCAAATTGCTTTGAAGTAGGTAAAGAACTTGAACGGTTAAATACCCTTTGCGACAACGCGGCAGAATTTAGCGCAGACATGCAAACTGGCGAATGTGAAGTAAACGTTGATATAAGCGATGAAACTTACTGCGAGCAAGTAGTTAAACTTAAAAAGAATATTGTCGATGGCGACATTTTTCAGGTGGTGCCTTCACGTACTTTTTCATTGCCCTGCCCTGACTCGTTACATGCTTACAGCCAACTTAAAAAGCAAAACCCAAGCCCATACATGTTTTACATGCGCGATGAAGACTTTGCTTTATTTGGCGCCTCTCCTGAGTCGGCGCTTAAGTACGATGTAAGTAATCAACAAGTTGAAGTGTATCCAATTGCAGGTACCCGAGCGCGTGGTAAGTTTGCAAACGGACAAATAAACCCAGACTTAGATAGCCGTATTGAGCTTGAGCTAAGAAACGATCAAAAAGAGCGTGCTGAACATTTAATGCTTGTCGATTTAGCGCGTAACGATGTTGCACGTATTAGTGTTGCAGGTACTCGTTTTGCAAAAGAGTTATTAAAAGTAGACCGTTATTCACAAGTAATGCATTTAGTGTCACGCGTAGTAGGTACTTTAAAACCTGAACTTGACGCACTACATGCTTATCAAGCGTGTATGAACATGGGCACGCTTGTTGGTGCACCAAAAGTACGTGCCGCAGAACTTGTACGCCAAACAGAAGGTAAGCGCCGTGGAAGCTACGGTGGTGCAGTAGGTTATTTAACCGGCGATGGAGCAATGGATAGCTGTATTGTTATTCGCTCTGCGTTTGTAAAAAACAATACGGCGTATGTGCAAGCTGGCGCAGGAGTCGTATTTGACTCAGATCCGCAATCAGAAGCAAACGAAACCCGCGCAAAAGCTCAAGCGGTCATTACCGCCATAAAATCTACTTATAAGGCGGTATAAAATGAGTAATGAAAATCCACTTAAAATATACTTTTTAGATAATTTTGATTCGTTTAGCTACAACCTTGTTGATGAACTAACCATGTTAGGGTGTGAGCTTGTTGTATACAGAAACAACATAAACGCTGACGTTATTTTTAACAAAATGCGCCAAGAGCCTGGCCAAGTATTATTAGTTCTATCACCAGGGCCTGGTACACCAAGCGACGCCGGCTGCTTAATGGAGCTAATTGAACTTGCTAAAGGTCAATTTCCTATGCTTGGTATTTGTTTAGGCCAGCAAGCTTTAACACAAAGTTATGGCGGAGTAATCGGTCACGCTGGCGAAACCGTACATGGTAAGTCATCAATCATTGATTTAAACGCACACCCTGTATTTGATGGCATGGGAAGTACAATGCCTGTAGCGCGTTATCATTCGCTAATGGCAACTGAAGTACCTAAAAATATTGAAGTAATAGCACAATTTGAAGACATACCTATGGCTATTTACCATCATGAAGACAGTGCATTGGGCTATCAGTTTCATCCTGAATCAATACTTACGCCAAATGGTGCGATGCTACTTCAGCAAAGTGTCGCGTATTTAACACGCGCAAATTAATAGAGGACATTATGAGTACACAACGACAAGAGCCCATAAATGTTCAATATGCTATTGAGCAGCTTATTAAAAATCAATCACTAAGCTATGAGCAGTCAAAAGCATTATTTGATGAAATAATGCAAGGCAACATGAGCGAAATAGAGCTAACAGCCTTACTTATTAGCCTTAAAATAAAAGGCGAAGTGAGCGATGAGATTGCCGGCGCTGCCGCATCAATGCGTGAAAACGCGGTCGCTTTTAATACAAATAGCTCACAACTTGCTGATAGCTGTGGTACCGGTGGCGATGGCTCAAATACAATTAATATAAGCACTACCGCTGCAATTGTTGCAGCGGCCGCGGGTATTAATATGGTAAAGCATGGTAATCGCAGTGTATCAAGTAATTCAGGCTCAGCCGATTTACTCAAAGCACTGGGCATTAATATTGATATGAGCCCAGAACAAGCTGCAAAATGCCTTGAGCAAACACACTTTACCTTTTTGTTTGCACCGCATTACCACAGCGGCGTACGCCATGCGATGAGCGTACGTACTGCACTTAAAACACGTACAATATTTAATATTTTAGGCCCCCTTGCTAACCCTGCGGCGCCTGATGTGCAATTACTAGGTGTGTACGACGAGTCGCTATGTATGCCCATGGCACAAACGCTTAAAACATTAGGCACTAAGCGCGCAATGATCGTGCATGGCTCAGGTACTGACGAAATCGCCCTTCATGGCCCAACCAACGTAGTTGAGCTTAATAATGGCGAAATAACACAGTACACATTAAACCCAAGCGACTTTGACCTTGCAAACTATTCACTTGAACAACTAGCAGGTGAAGGCCCACAATACAACGCAAATGCAAGCCTTGCTATATTGCAAGGTAAAGGCACAGACGCACACAACGCTGCCATTGTGGTAAATGTGGCTGCACTTTTATACCTAAGCGATAAAGTGCAATCATTAAAAGATGGCGCACGACACGTACAAACATTACTCAGTTCAGGCAAGGCCATGGACACATTAAATGCAATTATTGAGGTAAGTCATGGCTAATGTATTAGACAAAATTGTTGCTGATAAAAAATTAGAGCTTATTGAACGCAAGGCAGCCCGCCCGCTTGAAAGCTTTAAGCATCTAGCAGAGCCAACCAGTCGCAGCTTTTATGAAGCACTGGCAGCACCGGGTACACAATTTATTTTAGAGTGCAAAAAAGCATCTCCATCAAAAGGGTTAATACGCGAGCCGTTTGATTTAACAGAGATCACCTCTGTTTATAAAAAATACGCTACCTGTATGAGCGTACTTACAGACGCAAAGTACTTTCAAGGTAGCTTTGATTATTTAGAATTTGTACGTAGCCAAGTAGAGCAACCACTTATTTGTAAAGACTTTTTTATTGATGAGTACCAAGTGTATATGGCGCGAATTTATGGCGGTGATGCTATTTTGTTAATGCTTTCAGTACTTGATGATGAGCAATATAAAGCCCTACACGCAGTAGCTGACTCGCTTAATATGTCGGTATTAACCGAAGTAAGTAACGAAGAAGAAGTGCACCGCGCCCTTGCGCTCGATGCACAAATTATAGGTATTAATAACCGTGACCTACGTGATTTAAGCACTGACTTAGCCACCACCGAAAAACTGCGTAAACTCATTCCTGCAGATAAAGTGGTTATTTCAGAGTCTGGTATTTATACCCATCAAGATGTTAAACGCCTAGCACCGCTATGCGATGGTTTTTTAATTGGCAGCTCCCTAATGGCCGAGCGCGATTTAGAGCAAGCCTGTAAAAAAGTGATACTTGGTGATAACAAAGTATGCGGTTTAACGCGTAGCCAAGACGCGCAAGCAGCTTATAACAGCGGTGCTGTGTATGGTGGGCTTATTTTTCACCCTAAATCACCACGATATGTAGATTTAGACTGTGCTATTGAGCTTAGCCAAAGCGCTCCGTTAAACTTTGTAGGTGTATTTGTAAATGCACCAATTGAGCAAGTAGCTCAATACGCAAGTGTGTTAAAATTAGCGGCAGTTCAATTACATGGACAAGAAAGTGACGATTATATTGCCACTTTACGTACACAACTTCCTAACGGGTGTGAAATTTGGAAAGCACAAGCAATTAAAGATACGCTACCAACACCTGTAAATGGCGTAGAGCGCCACCTTTACGATACCCACAGCGATACACAAGCTGGTGGTACAGGTAAAGCATTTGATTGGTCGGTGCTTCGCGATGCAACCACACCGTTTATGCTAGCGGGTGGTTTAAATCCAGAAAATATTAAAGACGCGCTTTTTCAAGGTGCCCTTGGCCTTGACTTAAACTCAGGCGTTGAAGAATCTGCGGGTAAAAAGTGCCCTAACAAATTACAAAATGCTTTTACAAGCATCAGAAATTATTGAGGTTAAAATGCAAAATCCAGCTTATTTTGGCGAGTTTGGCGGTATGTTTGTACCCGAGCTACTTGTCCCTGCGCTTAAGCAGTTAGAAAACGAATTTAACAAAGCACAAAAAGATCCTGAATTTCAGGCAGAATTTACCAAGTTACTAAACGAGTATGCAGGGCGCCCTACGCCGCTTACTTTAACGCGTAATTTAATTAAAAACCCTAAAGTTAAACTTTACCTAAAGCGTGAAGATTTATTACACGGTGGCGCGCACAAAACTAACCAAGTACTTGGTCAAGCGTTGCTAACTAAACGTATGGGTAAAAAAGAAGTTATTGCAGAAACCGGCGCAGGCCAGCACGGCGTTGCAACGGCTCTTGCGTGTGCATTACTTGGCTTAAAATGCCGAATTTATATGGGCGCTAAAGATGTTGAGCGCCAGCAGCCAAACGTATTTAGAATGAAATTAATGGGCGCAGAGGTTATTCCGGTAACAGCAGGCTCTGGCACACTAAAAGATGCGGTAAACGAAGCACTACGTGACTGGTCTGCAAATTATCAAGAGGCACATTACTTACTTGGTACCGCTGCGGGCCCTCACCCATTCCCAACAATTGTACGAGAGTATCAAAAAATTATTGGTGAAGAAGCTAAACAGCAAATATTAAAAGCTGAAGGTCGCTTACCAGACGCGGTACTTGCGTGTGTTGGCGGTGGATCTAACGCTATTGGTATGTTTACAGACTTTATTGACGAGCCAAGTGTAAAACTTATCGGTGTTGAGCCTGCTGGTAAAGGGTTAGATACCCACGAGCACGGCGCTACCATTTGTAAAGGCACCAAAGGTATATTACACGGTACGTATACTTACATTATGCAAAACGACGATGGTCAAATAGAAGAGTCATACTCGGTATCTGCCGGTCTTGATTACCCAGCAGTTGGGCCACAGCACGCTTTTTTACACGAAACCGGTCGTGCTCAATATGTTGGTATTACCGATACAGAAGCACTTGATGCGTTCCAAGCGCTGGCTAAAAACGAAGGTATTATTCCGGCACTCGAATCAAGCCACGCCCTTGCTTATGCACTTAAATACGCAGAAGAGCAAACAGAAGAAAGCATTTTAGTGGTTAACTTAAGTGGCCGTGGCGACAAAGATTTAACGCACGTACACACTGTTTTATCACAAGGAGGTCAACTATGAGCCAGCTAAATACAGATCGTTACGGTAAAACATTTGCCGCCCTGGATGAGCAAAAACAAGGTGCATTTGTACCCTTTGTTACTATTGGTGACCCAGGTAAAGAGCAAAGTATTGCGATTATTAAAAGCCTAATTGACGGTGGCGCTGATGCACTTGAGCTTGGTATTCCGTTTTCAGATCCAATCGCTGATGGCCCTGTTATTCAAAAAGCGAATATTCGCGCGCTTGATGTAAATATTAACACCCAAGATTGCTTTGATATTATTAAAGAAATACGCGATTACAATGCAGATATTCCTATCGGTTTATTACTGTATTCTAACCTTGTGTTTAAGCGCGGTCTTGAAGCATTTTATAAAGATGCAAAAGCGGCAGGCGTGGACTCCATTTTAGTTGCTGATGTGCCATTGCATGAGTCTAAAATGTTTAGGAAAGCCGCTATGGCAAATGGTGTAGACCCAATATTTATTGCTACACCCAATGCCGATGACGATACACTGCGCCAGTGCGCGTCTTACGGGCGTGGTTACACGTATTTACTGTCGCGTGCAGGTGTTACCGGTACTGATACTAAAGCGCAAATGCCAGCGGGCAACATTGTTACTAAATTAAAAGAATACCATGCAGCCCCTGCTTTATTGGGCTTTGGTATTTCAACACCCGATGATGTAAAAGCAGCGCTAAATGCAGGTGCTGCCGGTGCAATTTCAGGCTCAGCCGTCGTTAAAATTATTGAGGCTAACCTTAATGATTTAGATGCAATGACCGCTCAGTTAAAAGCGTTCGTTAGCGAAATGAAAGCTGCAACCGCATTATAATAAGTTTAAATTTACACATTAAAAAAGGGCATTTAAAATGCCCTTTTTTATTTTAAAATCGTACTGAGAAAGCTTAGTGAGCTTGGTGCTTACCTTCTAAAATTTCTTCAATAAATTTAGCGTTAAACGCCTCTAAATCTGCAGGGCTTCTACTTGTTACTAAGCCTTGATCAACACTTACCTCTTTATCTACCCAATTTGCGCCAGCGTTAATTAAATCGCTTTTAATACTTGGGAATGAAGTGACAGTGCGATCGCGTAATTTATTTATCTCGGCAAGTAACCAAGGAGCATGACAAATAGCCGCTACAGGTTTATTTTTTTCTGCGCCAAAAAAGCCGTCAATAAATGCTTTTGCATGTTTATCTTGACGAAGAGAGTCTGGGTTAAATAAACCACCAGGTAGCATCAACGCATCGTAATCATTTGCACTTACATTAGTCACAAGTTTATCAACGCTTACTTTGTCACCCCATTTATCTTCGTCCCAACCGGTGATCTGACCTTCTTTAATAGATACTACTTCGATTTCGGCACCTGCGTTTAACAAAGC
This sequence comes from Pseudoalteromonas carrageenovora IAM 12662, assembly GCF_900239935.1. Lineage (NCBI taxonomy): Bacteria > Pseudomonadati > Pseudomonadota > Gammaproteobacteria > Alteromonadales > Pseudoalteromonadaceae > Pseudoalteromonas > Pseudoalteromonas carrageenovora. The sequence goes on along the minus strand of NZ_LT965928.1, from coordinate 1,516,305 downwards.
ATCTCGTGGGGATAACAGTTCGCTTTGTTCAAAACCATCTGTGGCTAAAATTGCAATTTTTTTGCCTTGTAAACGTGTGCTGGTTTGTAATGTAGTCATTTAGATCTCCTTATAACATTTAATAAAGTGTTCGAATCATCTTATTAAAAGCATAAGAAATGCCAAATATAAGCCCCTGAAAAATATAAAGATTAATGAATGACATGCCTTAAGCCATGTAAATCATTTAGAGGTTATGAATAATCTACATAGACCAGATACAACAAAGCTCTGATACTCAATGATTAAAATACTGAAGCTTCGCTTTCGCGTGAGCAAGTCCAGCGCCTACAACTCATGCTCGGCATTAGTTTTTTTTGTAGGCGTACAACTTGTTGACGTGATGGGCAAAACCCATAATTTTTATATTTAATAGCGCCAAGAAGAGCTAAATAAACCTATTTAAAGAAGATCTTTTAATGCTTTAGCTGGTTTAAATACGGCTTTATTTGCGCCTTCTATTTCAATAGCTTCGCCTGTTTGCGGATTACGCCCGGCTCGCGCTGGGTAGTAACTTAATGCAAACGTGCCAAAACCATTAATTTGCACTTGGTCACCTTCTGAGAGCGATTTAGTAATCACTTTTTGCAAGCTTGCAAGTACAGCTTGGGTATCTTTCTTTGTAAGGTCACTACTTTTAGCTATTTGGGCAATAAGTTGGGCTTTGTTCATTTTAGGTTCCTAAATGCACGCTTAATCAGGGGTGGTTAAGCGTAAGAATATGATGATGAATAAATAAAGCCACGCAGGCTAAGGCTTACAGGGCAACAAGTCAACCTTGTAGTTGCTTGGTGTTATGTGGTAAAAACTTCCCTGACTTCTTTTTGTATAATTTAGGTAGTATATGCACGCATTAATTGAATACATTCCGCTCATATTATTCTTTGCGGTATTTAAACTGGTTGATATTTACTGGGCAACGGGCCTTTTAATGGCAACTACACTTATCCAAGTTGCCTATAGCTACTTTAAACACGGTAAAGTGCCTACCCGTCAGTGGATATTTTTTGGGATTGCCGCTGTATTTGGTACGCTGACTTTAGTTTTTCATGACGAGCAGTATATAAAATGGAAAGCCACAATAATTTACGCTGGTTTAAGCTTAACCTTACTTGTAAGCCGCTATGCACTTAATAAAAATCTGGTTAAAAAAGCATTAAGCTCAATACTCGAAAACGCGAACGATTCAAAACAAGAAATTTCCGTGCCAGAGCCTCTATGGAATAAACTTAATTTAATGTGGGTTGCCATAACAGCCGGTATTGCGGTGCTCAATATTTACATTGCTTATAACTTTTCACTCGATTTTTGGGTTAACTTTAAAGTGTTTGGCTTAATGGGCATTACCTTTGTGAGTATTTTTGCCACTATTATTGCTTTATACAAATACCTACCGGACGAAGAAGAACCTGCTAAGTAAGTTTATATCGTCATAAAAATGTCGTCTTTGCTTGTTAGTTTGTAAAAAAACGCAATCAGAGACGACCTTGAACGCCAATCAATACCGCTGGTTTGAATTTACCCTCGTTTTTATAACGTTGCCTTTAATAGGCTTTGCGTTACGCCATTATTTAGCTAACTGGCTTATTCCTGCATTAATAATTTTAATGAGTGTTTGCTGTATGTTGCTGCTTAGCGATCCGCATTTTAAACGCTTTAGACTCACAAGCCTTGGGCAGTTCTCTGCTGTTAAAAGACGAATATTTAGCTTCTTTTTTTTAGGCGCCCTGTTCTCGGGTATGTTTTACGGGATTCTCCACCAAGGAAACTGGTTTACCCTCCCCCTAAACTCATTTAGCGACTGGCTACTTTTAATTGTGTTGTATCCGCTGCTTTCAGTATTACCGCAAGAACTAATATTTAGAACCTACTTTTTCCATCGCTATAAACGCATTATGCCTAAAAAAGGGGTTCGTATAATTGTTAGTGCCACTGTGTTTGCGCTTGCGCATATAGTGTATGCAAATTGGATTGCCGTAGGATTAGCATTTTTAGGCGGATTACTCTTTTCGTATACCTATGCACAAAGCCGCTCAACGTTTGTGTGTGTTATTGAACATAGCTTGTGGGGCATTTGGATGTTTACCCTTGGAATTGGCAGCTACTTAGATTCTGGTGCACTTAGTTAAACAAAAAAGCCGCGTTAAATAACGCGGCTAATCGAGTTTAAAAAGCAGTTAAGATTAAAATCCAAATAACTTAAAAGCAAAAAACTTAGTGGCTACGGTATTAATAAATATCACTAATAAAATAACCGGTATGAACGTTGAAAGCGAAAAGTTTACGTATTTTTCTGTAAAGCTACCTGCATACTTTGGCGAGCCTTGACTTAACTCTTGCGTTAAACGCACTTTTTTCCAGCGATACATTACAAACAAACACACCATTAAGCCGTTAAACGGTAAAATAGTGTCGTAAAATACATCATACACAATGTCAAAAAAGCTTTTATTGCCGCTGCCATAACTAGTAAATGACGTTAAGCTATCGACCATACCAAACGACATAGTACATAAAACAGTTAATACACCTGTTGCTAAGGTTAAAATGCCAAGTGCTTTTTTACGGCTAATACCCTTGCGGTCACTAAGTGTTGCTGTAGGTACTTCTACAATTGAGACCAGCGATGTAATTGCTGCAAAAAAGACTAACAAGAAAAACGAAAATGCGACGGCCGATGCGCCAAAGTAACCAATGTCATTTTGCAGCGCTAATAATATTTTTGGTAAGTATACAAAAATCATCGAAACAGATGAGTCTGAAAGTGCAGCAGGGTCTGTATTTGGATCAAAACTAAATATAGCCGGTAACACCATTAGGCCTGCAACAAATGCAACTAACGAATCGGTAATGGCAACCATTTTAGCACTGCCTACTATGTCATCTTTTTTAGATATGTAAGATGCATACGTCATTAAAATACCCATACCTAAAGACAATGAGAAAAATGCTTGGCTTAGTGCACCATTTAACACACTTGCACTCATTTTAGAAAAATCAGGAATTATATAATACTTAACACCAGCCATTGCGTTATCGAGCGTTAGTACGTAGGCAACAAGTGCTAAAAGCATTACAAACAGAGCAGGCATTAAAAACTTAGCTGCTTTTTCAATACCTTGTTTAACACCCCCTAACAAGATGAGGTTAACAATAATAACAACAACAGCCATGTAGCCAAACACGGTATAGCTGTTTATAAAGCTGCCAAAATGACTAGGATCGGCAAGTACATCTAAATTGCCCATAGCTGTTTGACTTAAGTAACCAAAAATCCAAACAGTAATAGCCATGTAAAATACAGCAATCATAAATGGAGTTAATACAGCTAAAAAACCTGCAATTTTCCATTTTTTATCGTTATCAGCCAAAATTTTATAAGAGCCTAAAGGATCTTTTTGCGCTTTACGCCCCATTGCCATTTCGGCCATCATCACTGGTAAACATATAAATGCAACAAATAGAGCGTAGACGAGTAAAAATGCGCCACCACCATTTTTTGTTGCAGAAACAGGAAAACCAACTAAATTACCTATGCCAACTGCAGACCCAGCAGCTGCTAATATAAATCCGAGGCGGGAACTAAAGTGCTCTCTATTTTCGCTCATGCGTTAACCTTGTTATTATTTATGTTATCCAAGCGACTCTACCAGTGTTACACAACGCTTTTCAAGCAATTGCAGCGTAAAAAATAATTCTTGGTGTAAACCTGTGTAAATACGCTTTTAATTCACCAAGTATCAACGCTGTGGTATTATTTGATTAATCAAATTTAACAAAATTTATGAGATTTACTATGTTGTACATGATTTACTCAACTGACGTTGAAAACAGCTTAGAGCTCAGAAAATCAGCTCGTCCGGCTCATTTAGCACGTTTACATGAGCTTGATTCTCAAAACCGCTTATTTACAGCGGGTCCTTTACCTGCCATTGATAGCGAAGACCCACAAGATGCTGGTTTTACAGGTTCTTTAGTAGTTGCCGAATTTGAATCGTTAGAAGAGGCCCGCGAATGGGCTGCTGCTGATCCCTACGTAGCTGGCGGCGTTTACGATAATTCAGTAGTTAAACCGTTTAAAAAAGTATTACCTGCTTAATTGTGAAATGCCCTGAGGTCAGTTGCTATCTCACAATTCAGGGTTTGTTCACAAGATTTTAATTAAAATTACCGAAGTAAAACTAAATTAAACGTTTTTACTTGAATTTTAGTAACTTAGTTAATTAAACTAGGTGGGTCTGGTCTAGGAGTTTCCGTCATGCGCGTATTATTAAGCCTTAGTTTAATTGCTTGTATTAGCTTTGCTAATTTAGCTCAAGCAAGCACAACGAGTACAAAAACAGCAAAAACTGAGGTAAGCAAAAAGAAAGCTGTAGTACTTGCAAAACAAACCATAGACGGTAAAACCCTTAAAATTACCGAAAAAACAGATTTTTATACCGTACGAATACTCAAATCTGACGGCCACGTCGTTGATTTACATATAAATAAAAAAACCGGCGAAGTGAAAAAGGATTAACAAATGCGAATTTTAGTTATAGAAGACGATTTACATTTAGCAGATAACCTACGTAATGCACTAGAAAAAGAGCGTTACAGTGTGGATTTATGCCACGATGGTGAAGCAGGTCTTTTCCACATTACAGAATACCCGCTTGATATGGCCGTAGTTGATTTAGGTTTACCTAAAATAGACGGTATTGAGCTAATTAATAAGGCACGTGCACAAGGCATAACTATTCCTATTTTAATTTTAACAGCGCGTGACCGCTGGCAAGATAAAGTAGAAGGTTTAGATGCAGGTGCAGATGATTACCTAACTAAACCATTTCATGTGGAGGAGTTAATTGCTCGTTGTAATGCATTAATTCGTCGAAGTGCAGGTAAGGCAAACCCAGAAATGACTGCGGGCCCGATTAAAATTCATACACGCTCACAGCAAGTATGGGTTGATGATAAAGAGCTTAGCCTGACAGCCTACGAGTACAAAGTACTTGAGTACTTAATGGTTAACCCTCAAAAAGTGATTTCTAAATCAGAGCTTACTGAACACATATACGACCAAGATTTCGATCTTGATTCGAATGTAATTGAAGTATTTGTACTTCGCCTACGTAAAAAACTTGACCCTGAAGGCACACTAAACCCAGTAGAAACACTACGCGGGCGTGGTTACAGGCTTAAAAGTCAGTGGTAGCACCTCAAATATCGCTTAAAATAAGGCAAGGATTTATCCTTGTCTTTGTTTTATTAGTCGCCCTGCCCATATTATTTTACTCAATTGGTAAAGCGTATTACGCTTCATTAGTTGATGCGACAGAAAAAACCCTCGAAGCACAGCTCTACTCTTTAATCTCTGAAGTGGACTTTACAGAGCATGGTATTATTATGCCAAGCACTATTCTCGCGCCAGAACTCAACAGATTAAATTCAGATACCTACGCCATGATTTACCGCGACAACGATCCTATTTGGCACTCTGAGTCGGCGGTTAATGTTAACTTTGTTCCCCAGCAAATAGAGACTAAGGCAGGTGCCGCTGATTTTCGCCGCGTAGAATATAAAAATACAGTGTATTGGCAACTGAGTCTTACAGTCATTCTTAATAACATTGACCAATCTGAACAAGCCCGCTTTATATTAGTAAAACGAAACGATGCACTACTTAGACTAATGGATGGTTTCAAACAAACCTTGGTTGATTGGATGTTCATTATGGGTATTGCAATCGCTGGGCTTATGGCGATTGGATTTATTTGGAGTGCACGGCCGCTGCAACGCCTCGATAAAGAGATAAAAGCAATTGAATCGGGCGATATTCAAGAAATTAAAGGGCTCTACCCTGTTGAACTGCAAACAATAAAGTCAGACCTTAATTTATTACTTGAGTCACAACAGCGCCAAAAAGAACGATACAGAGCGTCATTAAGTGACCTTGCACATGCACTTAAAACACCACTTGCAGTGCTTAAATCAAGCCCGCTTGCAAACGATGCCGACGCACAAGAACAATTAGACCGAATTAATGTGATGATCGAGCATCAGTTAAAACGTGCTGCTACTGGCGCATCAGACACATGGAAAAAACAAACGCCGGTTAAGCCTGTGGTTGACTCTATTTTAAGTGCTATGGCCAAAGTTTACCGTGATAAAGATATTATATTTAATTGCACTGTAACCGAAAAAGACTACTTTTTGGGTGATCAAACCGATTTAATGGAGCTACTTGGTAACTTAATTGATAACGCCTGCAAAGCGTGTCGCTCACAAGTTGAAGTACAAGTGATCCAAGCTAAAACGCTATGTATTGGTATAAGTGATGATGGCCCAGGTGTGCCAGAAGATAAGCGCGAATCACTATTAACCCGTGGCACTCGCCTTGATACATACGAAAGTGGTCACGGTGTAGGCATGGCAATTGTATCTGATTTAGTTAAGTCGTATCACGGCACGCTTACTATTACTAAGTCTGATAACTTAGGCGGTGCGCAATTTATTTTAGAGTTTAATTACAATGACAAAAAATAATACTTTTACTAGATTAGCAGCAAGTGTGCTGTTAATTGCAAGCCAATACAGCTTTGCTGATGACACCTGTACTTTAGTAGCAAACGCAAGTACTGACGAAGCTAAGCGATACATTCAATGCCTTGATAGTGAACTTGAAAGAGCAAAGCAAGTACAAGGCACATGGATACAAAAACGTAAGTATGAGCTAGGACAAATAGAGGACTCCACAGGAAATACCCAAGTGTTACCTTTATTTAAAAGAAGTATTATTAATCACGAAAAATATATCGAAAGCAGCTGCCAATGGCGCTATTTACTAAAACTTCCTAATGCTACAACAGCAGCGATAAGCTACAAGCAGTGTGAAATTCAATTAACACATCAGTTTACTGACATTTTAAAAATGCCAGTAAACTAGTAAATTAATTAACTCAATCTTGCTCTATTTTTTCGCCACTACCTAGCATAGTGGCAATCCACTTCCCTTCTTCACTTGCTTCAAGTGCAATTTTAACAATCATAGTCAGTGGTACAGATAGCAACATACCTACAGTGCCCAGCAACCATCCCCAAAATATTAATGATAAAAACACCACCAAAGTAGAAAGCCCTAAGCCCTTACCCATAAACTTAGGTTCAATAATATTACCCATCACCGTGTTTATAGTTAAATAGCCTGCGCCTACAAGCCCCGCAATTAAAGGGCCCTGTGTTATAAGAGCAAGCAATACAGCAGGCACTGCGGCAATAATAGAACCAATGTTAGGAATGTAATTAAACATAAATGCTAATACGCCCCACAATACAAAGTAATCAACATCTAAAATCCATAAATAAAACGCAGCTATAATACCTGTGCCGAGGCTTACTAAGGTTTTGATGGCAAGATATGAATTTATAGATTCTAAAAAGCGGTCAATCTGCTTCATTTTGTTATCGGGGTCTTTAAGTGCCGCGTGAATTTTGTTTCGCAGCATTGGGCCTTCAAATAGCATAAAAACAACGGTTAATATAATCAAAAACATATTAGCCATTACGCCACCTAAACCAGTAAGCATATTGGTGGCTACATCAACCATTTTACCTGGGTCAAACATGGACAATATTTGGTCTTTATTTATTAAAATATTGTATTGAGAAGCTAGGTCCACTAACCATACAAAATCTTCTTGAAGTTTGGCTTTGTAATCTGGGAGCTGCTGCGAAAAGTCATTTACCGATTGCCCAACTAGTCCGCCGAGACTGACCCCTAAGCCAACAATAATTAGCACAACCAGCATTACCGCTATACCTTTAGGAATGCTGTAACGTGCAAAAAATTTAATTAATGGATTACAAACAATGGCAATAAATGCCGCTAAAATAAAGGGAATAATAATCACGCTCGCTGCTTTAATACCTGCGAGTACTACGACCAAGGCAGCAAAAACTATTAAGCTTTTATTTACGCCAGTTAAACTTGCCAATTCGTTAATCCTTTTATTAATGATAAGGCTTTAGTGTAAGGCAAAAGCCAATTAAATGAAATATTTACCAAGTGATCATAAAAGTGAGTTTTACGTATAAATTTGCAAAGCTGGGTGCTGCGAGTATTAATTAATCTGCGTAACGGTTAATAGGTTTATTAAAATATTGAGTCATAAAAACAGTAAGCTTGCATTTTTTGGCTATAAATTTCATTTAAAACAAAGCAAGTTTGCATGTAAAAAAACAGGCCTTTAGTAACTAAATTCATTGCTGTTAACAATTAAATGTTATTAAGCTATGTTTAATAACAAGCGTTTAGGTTACTTACTCACATTTAATTTAAGGATTAATAATGCATATATTTATTACAGGCGCGACAGGGCTAATAGGTAAACATTTATGCCCTTTTTTACTGCATCACAACACGGTGTCCGTGCTTAGCCGTAATCCTACCAAAGCAAATGTACTGTTAAGCCATAAAGTAAAAGCAGTAAGTGATATTAACAATGTCGATTTTAATACTGTTGATGTTGTTATCAATCTTGCGGGCGAGCCTATTGTAAATAAGCGCTGGAGCGACAAACAAAAGCAAATAATTCGCGATAGCCGCCTTATTATCACCAAGCAAATTTCAAACGCTATTAAAGCGTGCTCTACCCCACCACACACGTTTATATCTGGCAGCGCTATAGGCTTTTATGGCCGTCAAGGCAATAAGGTCATCGACGAAAGTTTTGATGAACCACATAATGAATTTGCGCACACCCTGTGTAAAGACTGGGAAAACGCAGCGCTTGCAGCTCAATCAGAGCAAACTCGTGTGTGCTTATTAAGAACTGGCATTGTCCTATCAAAAAAAGGAGGGGCACTAGCCAAAATGTTACCTGCGTTTAAGCTATGTTTAGGCGGCCCTATCGCAAGTGGTGAGCAAGGTATGTCGTGGATACACATTGACGATATGACACAGCTCATATTGTTTATAATAAAGCACAAAGAAATATCGGGGCCTGTAAACGCAACAGCCCCTAACCCTGTTAGCAATGCTCAATTTAGCAAACGCTTAGGGGAAGCTCTATCACGCCCGGCATTCATTCCTATGCCAGCCTTTGTACTTAAAGTGCTAATGGGTGAAATGTCTGATTTGCTCACTACCGGTCAGTTTGTTAAACCAACTAAGTTGCAAGAACATCATTATCGCTTTCACCATACCGATATAAAATCTGCTTTAGAGAGTTTGGTTTAGCGTGTGTTAACATTTAAAAAGGTAATATTATAGCTGGTTAAAAGTAGTACTTTTAACCTTGTTGACCTTTCACAATTAATACCTAATAATTAGGGGGTTAATTTACTATATTAATTACTTATAAAGAGAACCAATCATGTTACATCTTCCTACTGTGATCTGCCTCTCTTTTATCCTTAACCTTATGATAGGTTTCTTTTTTGTATCTGTTTATAAATACAAAAGCCAACCCGCATTTTTATTATTTAGCCTTGCTTGTTTTTCTTTCGCAGCGGCTGAGGTATTTGCAAGTATTCGGGTTTACATAGACTTCCCTTTCGTTACCCATTATTTAGCAAACATTTTTATTATTTTAAGCCCATTATTAATAATCGTCGGACTGTTTAAATACAAAAATACACAAAATATTAGTTTAATGCCCTTGTACTGCATTTTTGGTTTTTCTGCGTTTTTACTATTAGCTATTTATCCTTTTGATGCAGCAAAAATGTTGACCAGTTTAATTATTGCTGGGCTATTTATCTATTCAGGTTATTTAATTAAAAGCATGAGCTTTGTTGCTAAAATTCAGCAAAAAGCGCTAACCACCTGTTTTTTAGTGCACAGTGGAGTCATGCTTTTACAAGTAGCTGTGCTATCAATCCCTGTTATTAGTAGTAACGTAGTTGATATTACCGCTCCATTACAAATAATCCTTATCAGTCATTTAATATTAGCGACCTTAAGTGCCCTCATATTACCCTTTTTACTTTTTTCGAATACTGAATACACGCTTTCAAACCTCGCTAACACAGATTCTCTGTCACAGCTTCTTAATAGAAGAGGGTTTTTTAATAAAGCCAAAGAGTCACTCAATCAGCTTAGTAATAAAGATAAAAGCGTTAGTATAATTATTTTAGATATTGATTTTTTTAAGCGCGTAAATGATGAATACGGCCATGATACGGGTGATCAGGCAATAAAATGGATCGCTCAAAATATTAAAGAACAATTTATAAATACCGGTATCAGCGCAAGAATAGGCGGAGAAGAATTTGCAATTTTACTGCCTGACTATTCGTTAAGTGCAGCAAGAGAATCTGCTGAGTATTTACGTGAAAATATTTCTAAGCAACCTTTTTATTATAAAGGCGCTCACATAAATCTCTCTGTTAGTGCTGGAGTAAGCACAGCATTAAACGGGCAAATGAGCATAAAGGATTTACTATCATTAGCAGATAAACGCCTTTATCTTGCTAAAGAAACCGGTAGAGACAAAGTTGTCACCTTTGACGAAAAACAGCTGTTATTGCAAAGCTAGAATATTTAGAGCTTTAGGGTTTGTTTTTTCAAAAGTGCCAATCCTAGCGCGAGATTTATTAGTGCGCACGTTACTCGCTAACTTACACCCATTTAGGTAACAAAGAGTTGTGAGCTTCTAAAGGAAACCTGCAAACAGCGTACTCTAAACTTTACATATAGACTCGCCTTAGTACTACTTATACCAATCCGCAATAAAACTTAATTATTTTGCGGGGCTAAACGTGTCGCTACCTGCATTAAAAAACTCTTATTGACGACTGCATAGATGCAGGAGCAATTGCCGAGAACGACGAAATAGCGAATTAGTATTAAATATTATCTTACAGCATAAAAAAGCCCTTCAATCGAAGGGCTTAAACATAATATAGTTTTACATTAAGAGTTTTAACTACTTACAAGTGAGTGTTGCATCTTTGGCTTTATTAGGCACAAACTGTATGTTTGCTACCGATACCGAAGCCTTAGCACTGCTGTGTAAACTAAATGGGCTAGTGAGGCTTGCAAAATTCACCCCTTTATCAGCATAACAACCTAAATCTACAGAAACTGATTGCCATTTATTAACAACCGTTTTGTCTACTATTTTTGCTAAATCAATACTTGCGCCACATGCACCTGAACATGTCATTGCTAAATCAACAGGCCCCGTTAGTGCCTCATTTAATTTAATGTCAAAGCTTATAACCGCATCGGCTTCTAAATAAGCAATGGTGTCTTCTGCAAAACTGGTCACTATTTCTGCACTGGCTTTTTCAGTACCGCTAAAGTTAAATTGACGCGCATCCTCTTGCACTGTTTTATCTTCAGTGCGGTACTTAATTGCGCCAAACTCGTGCGTACTGCTAGATACATCTAAAAGTTCATCACCCGATTTAAGTAGTAATCTCCACGGGGCTATTGGTGCTCCCACTAAAATATCCATGCTGGTAAGTGCAGAGTTGTCTAATTTAGAGTTCTCGTCTAAGTTATCAGCTAATACATTTTTATCGCCATATGTTAAACCAAAGCCATACGGTAGTAATGGGCTGTAATCATCATCACCTTTGTTAACTGTGCTTTGCACAGCCGATTTAGGCCATGAAAATGACAACTTACCTTTAAAGTTATGTTGGGTCGCCCCATCTTTAGCTTTCAATATTACATCTGCAATACCTGCGCCCTCAGTACCCGGTAACCAAGCAGCGACAAACGCATCAGATGCATTTAGCTCACTATTAACCCACATAGGGCGACCCGATATAAATACCGATACAACTGGAATGCCTTGGGCTTTTAATGACGTTAAAAGTGCTAAAGATTTTTTATTACCGCGCTCAAATTCTAAATTATCTCTATCGCCATGACCTTCTGCGTATGGTTCCTCGCCAAATACAACAATGGCTACATCTGGACGTTGCTCAAACGAACCATCAGCACTTAATATGGCTTTACCACCTGCGGCTGAAATTTGCTCTTCAAGCCCTTTGTAAATTGACGTTGCACCAGGAAAATCAGCATTTTTATTATTTGTACCTTGCCACGTAATACTCCACCCGCCCGACTGCTTACCAATATTATCAGCGCCATCGCCCGCAACCAGTACTGTTTGGTTTGCAGCAAGTGGTAATATATTGTTTTTATTTTTAAGTAATACCAACGACTCACGAACTGCCTGACGTGCAACTTCGCGGTGCTCCTGTGCACCAATTAACTCTGTTTTACCCGAAAACTGGCGCTTAGCAGGGCTTGGCTTGTCAAATAAACCGGCACGGAGTTTAACTCTTAATATACGACTTACCGCATCATCAAGTCGTGACATGCTGATTTCGCCAGACTTAACTTGCGCAATTGTGTTCTCGTACAAAGGCTTCCAAGCACCTGTTGGCACCATAAAAATATCAAGCCCTGCATTAACCGCTTGCGCGCAGCTTTCGTTTGTACAGCCTTCAATTTGACCATGACCATTCCAGTCACCAACAACAAAGCCATCAAAACCCATACGCGTTTTAAGAACGTCCGTTAATAAGTATTTATTACCGTGGTTTTTAATGCCGTTCCAGCTATTAAAAGACGCCATTACAGATTGACTACCTGCCGATAACCCACCAACGTAACCTTGGGCGTGTATATCAAACAAATCTTGCTCAGTGTCGATATTATTACCTTGGTCATCGCCATCTACTGTACCGCCATCACCTAAAAAGTGCTTAACGGTACTAATAACGCGCTTATCACTTAAAAAGTCGCCATCGGCTTTGCCTTGTAAACCATTTACAATAGCAGCAGAGTAATCACGTACTATTTGAGGATCCTCAGAGTATCCTTCGTAAGTTCTTCCCCAGCGATCATCGCGAACAACAGCAACGGTAGGAGCAAACACCCAATCAATACCTGTTGCCATTACTTCCACAGCAGTAATAGACGCTATTTGCTCTATTAAATCAGGATTATTAGCAGCGCCTAAACCAATGTTATGTGGAAATAAAGTCGCGCCAATTACATTATTATGACCATGTACAGCATCGGTGCCCCACATTGTCGGAATACTAGTGCCATCAAGCGAGTCATCTACAGAGGCCTGGTAAAAACTCTCTGCCAGTGCAACCCAATCCATAGGTGTTGCGTGTTTATCACCATTAGGAAATGCACCACCACCGTTAAGGTATGAACCAAAGCCATATTTGCGCATGTCTTCAACGGTAATATCACGAATTTCTGGTTGAATCATTTGAGCTACTTTTTGCTCAAGAGTCATCGTTTTTAAATAATCCGCAATTTTGGCTTCTATCGCTGGATCTTGTTTTACGGCAATATTAAGTTTTGGCCAAATTTGCTCTGTTTTAGATAAAGCATTATTAGTTTCAGGGGGTGTTGTCGCGTCATTTGAACAAGCCGATAAACTACCTACCGATGCAATTAATGTGGCAAGTGCGATTTTATTAAGTGTAAAAGGGGTTTTCATTATAGAGCCTCCTGAGCTTGAACTGGTTTGCTTCCGCTTAAACCATAAAACACGATAAATATGTAACATAAAATAGGTAAAACATACGAAAGTTGAACACCCACACTATCAGCAAGCGCACCTTGTAAAAGTGGCACTATTGCCCCCCCCTACAATCGCCAAACACAAAATGCCAGAGCCCTGCGCTGTATGCTTACCAAGTCCATTTAACGCTAAACTAAAAATAGTGGGGAACATAATAGAATTGAATAAACCAACCAATAATATTGACCACATGGCTAACTGACCCGACGTGCTCATAGCAATAACCACTAAAATAATAGCCATACTTGCGTTAAAGCCAAGTACTTTGCCAGCAGGTAATTTTTGCATTACAGCAGCACCAATAAACCGTCCAACCATAGCTCCACCAAAATAATAAGTGATGTAATGAGCGGCAACATGCTCTTTTAAACCGGCAATATTTTCTTGTGCTAAAAAGCTTACTAAAAAGCTGCCAATAGCAACTTCTGCGCCCACATACATAAATATACCCACAGCGCCGAGTGTTAAATGACGGTATTGCCAAGCACTACCCTCAATTGTATCTGACTTTTCAGCCGCTTCTTTTTGCTCACTCATTATGTCTGGCAATTTAAGCCATGCAAAAATACCGGCTAGTAAAATAAGCATGCCTGCTAAAAGTAAATAAGGAAGTTGTACCGACTCTGCATTTTGCGCGGGTGTTAAAAATGCTTCAGACGCCGAGTCTAGTATTAATAAAGCACCAAATGATGGGGCAACAGTAGTACCTAGTGCGTTAAAAGCTTGAGTAAGCGTTAAGCGAGACGACGCAGTTTTAGGTGAGCCTAATAAACTAACGTAAGGGTTAGCAGATACTTGCAGTAATGTTATGCCGCTAGCTAATACAAACAAGGCAAACAAAAATACTGGATAATTGTGCATAGCGGCTGCAGGGTAAAAAAGTACGCACCCCAATGCTGCAATAAGCAGTCCAACCACTATTCCCTTTTTATAACCAAGCTTTTTAACAATATAGCCACTAGGCAAAGACATTAAAAAGTAAGCGCCAAAAAAGCAAAATTGCACAAGCATTGCTTGCACATAAGTTAAATCAAAAACCGCTTTTAAATGCGGGATCAAAATATCATTTAAACAGGTAATAAAACCCCACATAAAAAACAGTGAAGTTAAAGAAGTAAGTGCAAAACCATAGTTTTTATCTTGGTAATTTTGCGACTGTGTGTGTGATGTCAGTGGTGCTGAACTAGCCATGTGCTCTCCGCAATTTATTATTATAAATTGATCTTCAGTATATTATTAATACAATCCCCCGCTAAGGCGCAGTATTAAAGAGTTGACCTGAAGATTAATTAACATTAATCTAAAAATGTAAGCGCTTTCACGGCTAATTAAATACGAACATGTTACATATTTCAACAACTTTTATTTTTATTAATGTGTTGTACCCGCTGTAAAGCAGTAAATAAAAGCGCTAAGCGTGCAATTTAGATCTCAAAAAGGTTTGTAACTAATGACAAAAATATCATTACCATCTCATTCACCTCTATTAACAAAAGAATTTGTTTATGGTGTAGCTACTGCATCATTTCAAATAGAAGGAGGGTATGAACATCGCTTACCATGTATTTGGGATACATTTTGTGACACCGAGGGTAAAATTGCTGACAGTTCGCATGGCCATATTGCTTGTGATCATTATAACAATTGGCAGCAAGATATAGATTTAATTGCCTCATTAGGTGTAGATGCTTACAGATTGTCTATATCATGGCCGCGTGTAATAACGCGCTCTGGCGAGCTTAACCCACAGGGCGTTAAATTTTATACTGACATACTCGATGAACTAAATCGTAGAAACATAAAAGCTTTTGTTACGCTTTATCATTGGGATTTACCTCAATACTTAGAGG
Organism: Pseudoalteromonas carrageenovora IAM 12662; assembly: GCF_900239935.1. Taxonomy (NCBI): domain Bacteria; kingdom Pseudomonadati; phylum Pseudomonadota; class Gammaproteobacteria; order Alteromonadales; family Pseudoalteromonadaceae; genus Pseudoalteromonas; species Pseudoalteromonas carrageenovora. The sequence continues at coordinate 1,500,869 of NZ_LT965928.1, read as the reverse complement.
ATGAAGGCGGCTGGCTTAACAGACAAACAGCTTACGCATTTGAGCAATACGTTGAACTAATTACACGCGCATTTGGAACGCGTGTGTTTTCTTACGCTACATTAAACGAACCTTTTTGTAGTGCTTTTTTAGGTTATGAAATTGGCATACATGCTCCAGGCCTAGTAGGAAAACAATATGGTAAAAAAGCGGCACATCATTTATTACTTGCCCATGGCCTAGCTATGAAAGTACTAAATAAAACATCACCTAATACACAAAATGGTATTGTGCTTAATTTTACACCCGCTTACCCGCTTACAAACTCTCAAGAAGATATAGACTGTGCCAAATACGCCGATGATTATTTAAATCAGTGGTACATGAAACCTATTATGGATAGCCACTACCCAGATATAATAAACCAATTACCTAAGGATCATTTACCTGACATACACCCAGGCGACATGGCGTTAATTTCGCAACCAATCGATTACTTAGGCATAAATTTTTATACTCGCCAAGTATATAAAGCGCACCCTACACATATATATGAACCAATAGCACCTAAGGGTCCTCTTACTGATATGGGATGGGAAATTTACCCGCAATCATTTACTGATTTACTAATCGATTTACATAAAACGTACACGTTACCGCCTATGTACATCACAGAAAATGGCGCAGCCATGCCAGATACCATAAATAATGGTGAGGTTAACGACCAAGATAGGCTTAGCTACTATCACACGCATTTAAATGCCGTACATAATGCAACCGAGCAAGGAGTTAATATTATTGGTTACTTTGCGTGGAGCTTAATGGATAATTTTGAATGGGCTGAAGGGTATTTAAAACGTTTTGGCATAGTATACGTTGATTATGAAACCCAACAACGTACTATTAAAGCAAGTGGCCACGCTTATAAAGCACTTATTTCTAATCGATAAAATAAAAATAAAGCGGGATAAAATAAACATGGTAAGTGTAAAAGAAAAAATAGCATATGGCCTCGGCGACACCGCCAGCAATATTATTTTTCAAACGGTTATGATGTTTTTAATGCTCTACTATACTGATGTAGTTGGGCTCTCGCCTGCGGTAGTAGGCACTATGTTTTTAGCAGTGCGTATTTTTGATGCTGTAACCGACCCTGTTATGGGCAACCTAGCCGACAAAACGCATACACGATGGGGGCACTTTCGTCCCTATTTATTATGGCTTGCCCTGCCATTTGCCATTATTAGTATTTTGGCGTTTACCACTCCCGATTTAAAAGGCACTGATAAAATAATTTATGCCTTTACTACCTATACGCTACTTATGGTGGCATATACCGCAATAAATATTCCATATTGCGCCCTAGGCGGTGTACTTACAAACGACGCAAAAGAGCGAGTTACTATCCAGTCATATCGTTTTGTGTTTGGCATGTTAGGCGGTGTGATTGTGGCTGGCTGTACTATGCCAATGGTTGAATATTTTGGCCAAGGCGATGCGGCTAAAGGCTACCAATACACCATGACAGCCATGAGTATTTTAGGCCTTGTGCTTTTTTTACTGTGCTTTTTGGGCACAAAAGAGCGAATACAGCAGCCAAAAGAGCAAAACATTCCTTTTATAAAAAGTGTTAAAGCACTAATTAAAAACGATCAGTGGCGTACTTTGTGCCTTGCTGCCTTTTTTTTACTAACCGGTCAAGTGTTAAGGCTTACCCTTGCCGTTTACTACGTAAAATATTATTTAGGCCGTGACGATTTAATTACCCTATTTATGACCCTAGGCGTTGCAGCTAGTATGCTTGGCTGCGCATTAGCACAACCGCTGGCAAAGCGATTTTGTAAAATAAAAGCCTATATTGGCTTACAACTAATTGCCGCTGCTATTTGTGCGCTTAGTTACTTTATTAGTAAAGACTCTTTAGTGCTGGCATTTACCGCCTTTATTTTATGGAAGTTCTTTTTAGATATGGCCACGCCTTTATTATGGGCAAAAATGGCTGACACCATAGATTACGGGCATGAAAAAACAGGTGTTAGAATAACCGGCTTGGTGTATTCCGGCGTTATATTTTTTATAAAAATGGGTGTTGCTGTTGGTGGCGCAATTGCAGGATGGCTGCTTTCTTTTTACAGCTATCAGGCAGATGTAATACAAACTATCGATACTCAGCACGGTATTTTGCTCTCTTTTACAGTACTTCCGGCTTTTGGCTCATTATTTGTGGCTTACATAATGAAAAAATATACACTAACTAACCACGTTGTTGAAAACATTCAAACTAAACTAACAACAACTAATTAATATATACCTAGAGCAACAATGAAAGTCTCTTTTTATTAAAACTGAAACTTACATCTTGAGGTGGTTTGGGTATGCACTCTACGGTATTATTTACCCGAAGCAGTTAAGGATAAGCGAGTAAACAATTAATATGGCCACTATTTATGAAGTATCAGATCTTGCCGGTGTGTCGTTAGCCACTGTCTCGCGGGTAATGAACAAAAACACCCGCGTCAGCGAAAAAACAACCAAAAAAGTACTCGATGCCATGGCGCAGTTAGGCTACAAACCAAACTCTATTGCACAGTCTCTTGCCTCTAACCGTACTAATAGCGTAGGTATTTTAGTTTCAGAACTGCACGGTCCTTTCTTTGCACAAATGATGGCAGGAATAGAGTCTGAGCTTAGAGCCGCCGGAAAACATGTAATTATCACCACAGGCCACAGTGAAGACGATAAAGAAAAAGACGGTATCGAGTTTTTAATTAGCCGTAAATGCGATGCACTTATACTGCACGTTGAAGCCGTAAGCGATGAATACCTTATAGAACTTAGCCAAGGTAAAACCCCTGTTTACTTAATAAATCGCTATGTAAAACCACTTAAAGATAATTGTATTAGCCTTGATAACGAACTCGGTGGTTATTTAGCGAGTAAATCTATACTTGAGCAAGGCCACAAAAAAATAGCCTACATAGCAGGTCCGCAATTTAAAGCCGATGCTCGAAACCGATTAAAAGGCCATAAAAAAGCACTTACCGAGCATAATATCGAATTTAATAATGAGCTTTTTTACGAAGGCGACTTTAATGAAGTCGGTGGCACACAAGCGTTAAAGCAACTGATTAATAAAAACATACCTTTTACAGCGTTAGTCTGTGCCAACGACGAAATGGCCTCTGGGGCAATGAAATATGCTCGTGAGCATGGTTATAATTTACCCAATGATTTATCGGTGATCGGGTTTGATAACGTTATATTTGCAAACTACTTGTACCCTACTTTGACAACTATAGACAACCCTGTAGAAAACATGGGTCAGATGGCCGCTAAAATGGTGCTTAAAGATATTTACCAATATAAAAACTTAGAAATAAATAGGGTATTTGAGCCAACGCTTATTAACCGTGATTCTACTCAGGCGTTATTAAAGTAAAAACAAAAACGGCGCAACGCGCCGTTTTTTTGTATCGAGTGTTAAATACTTACTTTGCAATCCAAGGCGTTACTTTAACTACATTATTAATATTACCTAGTATGGTTGCGTCGTCTTCCCAGTCATCTTCAACTGCAAAGTAACAAACTGATTTTTCACACTTAATATTTTTGTCAGCTAATTGTGTTGGTGCATTAAATGTAGCCGCAACACCTTTTTGCTCTGGCAGTAAAAACCACATTAGCTTACTTACAAAAAAGCCGGACAAGTCAGTTAGCAGTTCATCTAATTCGGTATTAATGGTATATAAAGACTGCTTAGAAAGTGTCAGCCCTTCAAGCTCATTTGCCTCTATTTGCAATTTAAGTTGGCAATCATGGTTTGGGTTTTGCGGCTCAACGACAATAACAGCTTTGTCGGTATCAAGCTGTTTATCAAACGGCAAAAGTAATTGAGCTTTATCGGTAAAGTTAAGCGGGTATTCGTTGTTTTCGGTTAAAATTGTGCCGCTTTTTATTGCACACGCTTCGTTGGTCGCAATATCGCTAATGTAAAAGTTGACTCGTGCATATTGAAAATCGCCTTTATTGACAACCTCTAATCGATCATAAAACCCGTCATACGACATAACAAATTCTTTAGCGCTAACGTTTAGTGCTACAGCACTTAGCAATAATAGTGATATCGCTTTAGTTCTTTTTAAAATACCTTTATTCATCAAAGTAAGCTCTATTTTGGTTAATCATTGTGTTTAGCTCTTCTATATAAGCTTCGCCACGCTCTGAATACGACATTAAACCATGCGTTAGCTCTGTGGCTAAAATTGGCTTTTGCTCTAAACGTAAGTTTGCTCGTATAGCGCGCAGCTCTTTGTAAGCATTATGAGTATTTATATTTTTAAAGTATGAGCTAACAGCAGCACGTACCGACTTAAACGCAGCAACTTCGTGTGCAGCCCCTGTGTTTCTGCGCTTTGGTACCATGCCACAGCCTTTTGAGTAACACCACTGACCAAAAAAGTTAAGGCCTATGCGTGCAAACCGTGAAGTACCCCACGCCGATTCATTCGCAGCTTGCATTAGCGCCAGCTCTTTAGGAATAATATCCACACGGCGCAGCGCTTGAGTAATATTAAGCGTATTAACCGTTTCAGGTAAGCCGTACGACTTCAATATTTGAGCCGCATCTTTGTTTTGTTTTTTCAAAAGAGGTTCGTTATTTTCAAGCATCATACGAGCAATTTCTAATTTTGCACGTTGCTGTAATATTTTTTTATTTTCAGCATCTACATGTGGTCGAATAAAGCTAAAAAAGGCATGCTTTTTTTCTTTTACATCAGCAAATTCAGAAAATTTTGGTAGCTTAACGTTATGAAGTGGTTTTTCTATTTTCTTAACTTTTTTTGGTTGTTCAGACGTTTGCTCGTCTAAATCAATGTCATCGCTTTGTATAAACGGGTAAGCAAGTGCCCAAACAAAAAATACAGTTAGTAAAAGCTTAAAAATCGTTTTTAACATCTATTCTCTCTATTAATATTAGGGCGTATTGACCTTTAGTGATTAAGTTTGCAGCAGTGTGTTTGGCATTTAGGCAAAGCAGAGCCTATGTAGTGTGGTTATTCCCCATAAATAGGCGATAACGCAGCATAAATGCCAAACATGCGCTGCCCAAAGGGTTCTTCCTAAGGGCGATTAACTCATTGTTGCTCAATTTTTACTTATTCTTACATGGATGTAAGCCAGTAGAATAACGCAGGAGCAGTTATCGAGCCCACTAGGTTACAAATCTCTCGCCGCGATAAAATCGCCCCTAGATTGAACAAATTTAATCCACAAAGATCAACACGCCCTGCTTATGCATGGGTAATACACATACATACGAACGCGCATTATACCTAAGCCACTTTATAAAGGCGAATAACGCACTTTGTTCATTCGCAATTTATAACCGCAAAGGTATACTGAGCTAATACCGTGTTTAATAACGTTTTGTGAGTAAAGCAGTATGGATAAACAATGGCAAAGCCGAATAATAGAGCAATATAAACACCGCCCAAACGATAATCGCTCACCCTGGCAGGTAGATCGTTCTCGTATTATTCATGCAGCAGCATTTAGGCGCTTACAAGCTAAAACTCAAATTATGGGGATTGGCCTTAACGATTTTTATCGTACACGTTTAACGCACTCTTTAGAGGTATCGCAAATTGGCACCGGCATACTGCGCCATTTAAGAACTCAACACAGTGATTTTGAGCACTTTCCTTCGACTGGGCTACTTGAAACCTTATGCCTAGCACACGATATTGGCCACCCGCCCTTTGGCCACGGCGGCGAAATAGCCCTTAATTACATGATGCGAGATCACGGTGGTTTTGAAGGCAACGCGCAAACCTTACGTATTGTTGCAAAGCTTGAGCCCTATTCGAACGGTCATGGCATGAACTTAACACGCCGTACTTTACTGGGCTTTATCAAATACCCTGCATTTATAAACGAGTTATGGCACACCATTCCAGAGGTAAATAACACACGCTCATTTATTAAAGCTGATGATTGGCGACCCGCCAAAGGATTGTATAACGATGATTGCGCTATATTTAACTGGATCATAGAGCCCCTTAGTCAAAGCGATAAGCAGCTTTTAAGTAACAATGCACCTATAGATAAATACCGCGCCAAAACAACGTATAAATCACTCGACAGCGCCATAATGGAACATGCCGACGATATAGCCTACGCAGTGCACGACCTAGAAGATGCAATCGCCACGCAAGTGCTCACATTAGATGATTGGCAAACCCATGCTCTGCCTCATTTAAAAGCGCTTAACTATGAGTGGTTAAACTCCATGCTTGAATCTCTCACGCAGCGTTTATTTTCAAAAAATGATTATGAGCGAAAAGATGCGATAGGCGAGCTGGTTAATACCTTTATTATTCATATACATTTAGATATTCAAAACGATGTCTTTGAATGCCCTATTTTAAAGTACACCGCAAAGTTAGACGCGCAATACGAGCACGCACTACAAATACTCAAGCATTTTGTATTTCAACGCTTAATACGCGACCCCGAGATGCAGCAAATAGAGTTTAAAGGTCAAAATTTACTAATAGAGTTATTTACAGCGTTTGCAAGCGACCCGCTGCGTTTATTACCCGAAACAACTCAAGCACTTTACATAGACGCTGAAAAACAAAACCAAGGGATGCGAATAATTTGCGACTACCTAAGCGGCATGAGCGACGAATACGCTTATAAAACCTATCAGCGTTTATTCTCACCCGTACAGTAGTGCCAATGTGCAATAATACTTAATTAAGCGAATTGGTATAATAAGCCGTAATCAATATTAAAAAGGCCGAGTAAATTAAATTTACTCGGCCTTTTTGCTTAGCTAGTTAGCGCTTTTATAAAGACTCAATACCCATGTTATATAGGGTAAAGCCAAATATATCAGCGTATTGCTCAATCGTTTTACTTGTTGGCGTACCTGCGCCATGCCCTGCATTTGTTTCTATGCGAATAAGCGTTGGATTACTACCTGTTTGCTTTGCTTGAAGCTCAGCTGCAAACTTAAACGAATGTGAAGGGACAACGCGGTCATCATGATCGCCCGTGGTGATCATAGTGGCTGGATATTCAACACCTGCTTTTACATTATGAAGTGGTGAGTACCCTTTTATGTATTCAAACATTTCTTTACTTTGCTCACTGGTGCCATAGTCGTATGCCCAGCCAGCTCCCGCGGTAAATGTATGATAGCGCAGCATATCAAGTACGCCTACAGCAGGTAGAGCCACTTGAAATAAGTCAGGACGCTGCGTCATTACAGCGCCAACTAATAAGCCTCCGTTAGAGCCACCACGAAGTGCTAAACGCTTTTTAGAGGTGTATTTTTTATCTTTTAAATATTCAGCTGCGGCAATAAAGTCATCAAACACATTCTGCTTTTGAAGTTTTGTACCTGCATTGTGCCAATCTTTACCGTATTCACCGCCACCACGAATATTAGCAACGGCATACACGCCACCTTGCTCAAGCCACACAGCATTAATCGGGCTAAAGCTTGGTGTTAAACTAATATTAAAACCACCGTAACCATATAAAATAGTTGGGTTTGAACCATCAAGTTTAATGCCTGTTTTATAGGTAATGACCATCGGAATTTTTGTGCCGTCTTTTGATGTGTAAAACACTTGCTCAGACGTGTAATCGTCGCTATTAAAATCAATAGCCGACTTAAGATAAACACCCGATTCACCAGTTGATACATCAAATGTATAGGTTGTGCCCGGTGTTGTGTAGTTAGTAAATGAGTAATAAAGCGTTGTTTGATCTTTTTTACCACCAAACCCACGTGCGGTGCCTACACCCGGTAAGGCAATTTCACGAATCAACTCACCTTTTTGGTTGTACTGTTTTACCTTCGAAATTGCATCAACCATATAGTTGGCAAAAAAGGTATCGCCACCTTTTGTAAGATTTAATACGTTTTTTGTCTCTGGAATTAAATCGACCCAGTTATCAGGTGTTGGATTGGCAGCATCTACTGTCACTACTTTTTTGTTTGGCGCATTTAAGTTAGTAACTAAAAACAGCTTACTACCTTCGTTATCAATAACTGATATATCTGAATCAGTATTATCAACAACCGTTATAAATTCACTGTTTTCTTTTGTTAAGTCTTTTATAAATAGCTTATTACCTGAAGTAGACGTACTTGCCGAAATAATTAAGTAATGACCATCATGAGTTACATCAGCGCCAACATAGCGGTGTTTTTGCGCATCAGTTTCACCAAACACTACATTGTCGGTAGATTGCTTTGTCCCTAATTTATGATAATACGCTTTATGCTGATCAGTTTTAGCCGAAAGCTCACTGCCTTTAGGTTTATCGTAGCTTGAATAATAAAAGCCCTCGTTACCTAGCCAATCAATACCGCTAAATTTAACATCAACAAGTGCTTCCTCAACTTGCTCTTTAGTATGAGTATCAATAACAATAATTTTACGCCAATCACTACCGCCTTCAGATATTTGATACGCTAATAATGAGCCATCTTTTGAAAACGATAAACCCGACATAGACGTCGTGCCATCGTCACTAAATTTGTTTGGATCTAAAAATACTTCAACTTCACCGCCATTTTTACTGCGATACAAAACATATTGGTTTTGTAGTCCATCGTTTTTGTAAAAATAGGTGTAATCGCCTTCAGTGAAAGGAGAACCTATTTTTTCGTAGTTCATTAGTTTTTTAAGGCGCTGCTTTAACTTATCGCGATAAGGTATTTGCTCTAAATAAGAAAACGTTAAATTGTTTTGCGTTTTAACCCAATCAGCGGTCTCTTCGCTCATATCATCTTCTAGCCAGCGATAAGGGTCTGCAAAAGTTTCTTCAAAATAGGTATCTACTACGTCACCTTTTTTTGTTTCTGGGTATATAACTGCGTTAACTTGTTTCATAGGTGGTTTTACTTCTTCTTGCGTTACCGTATTGGTTGGCTCTGAACAGCCACTAAGTGCTACAAGTAGAGCACATGCTAGAGTATGTTTAAACATTAGGAGTTCCGTTCTTCTTTGTTATAAATAATAGCCTTAAGCTATTAACTTTTAGCTCTTCTGTCTATTCAGATGCGCTATGCAACATTTATTGCTGTAAACAAATGTAAACTTAAGCTTTAATGGTATTTATAATTAATAACTATAAAAGACTACATTATGGAAAACGAACACTCGTTTAAGAGCTTTAAGGCATTTTACCCTTATTATTTAAAAGAACATCGAAATGTTACCTGCCGCCGTTTACACTTTGTGGGTAGCGTACTTGTACTTGCAGTTATTATAATCGCGCTATTAAAACAGCAATACAGCCTATTATGGTTATTGCCTGTTATTGGCTACGGGTTTGCTTGGATTGGGCACTTCTTTTTTGAAAAAAACCGCCCCGCAACTTTTAAACATCCTTTTTATAGTTTGTGGGGAGATTGGGTAATGTTTAAAGATATGCTAACTGGCAAAATAAAATTTTAACTTATTTTTATATCAATTTTTTATAAAAAGGCAGTTTCTTCTATATTTAAAGTATAGGCATTTATTACAACGTACTTATTTTTTAAACGGCTTTTAAATGTTAATTTAATTAACATTTAAAAGCCGTTTTTTATTTTTATGTTTTAAATTTATTTATAATTAGATCTTAATTAATTGCCAAGCCAATAAAAATAGACCTTTACAAACAATCACTTTAAATTACCACCTCATCTTACCAGTTAATTAAACGTTAACCCGCCTTTTTAAAAATAACTTATTGCCCATCAGTAACTTACACATCTCTATTTCTATATAACTAAAATCACTTTGAATATAAAAATTAGTAAAATGTAATTATAAAAACATTCAGTTTAATTGAATGTTATTCAATTGACTCAGTTTGTTAATGCCGTATATGTTCTAAGTAACAAAGCAATTTGTTAAAAACAGGCTTATATAAAAGCCTAAGTAAGCCCAAAGGGTTTACTTATACAACACCAAAATAATTCAATGGGTTTGAGGGAAAAACAACATGAATAAAAGACCATTATTTAAATTACAACAAACTGCCCCACAAAAACTGCTGGCGTTAAGCGTATCAGCAGCCTTACTGGGTAGTTTTTCAATTAATGCTGCAGAACAAGAGCCACAAGCACAAAAAGACATAGAACAAATAAGCGTTATTGGCTCTCGCCGATTAGGCCGCACAGTAGAAGACAGCGCTGTGCCTATTGATATTATTGGCGCCGATGCACTTAAAAGCTCAGGCCTTACCGAAACAAACGCATTATTAAGTAACTTATTACCAAGCTTTAACTTTCCGCAGGCATCTCTTACTGATGGTAGTGACCATGTACGCCCTGCACAGCTTCGTGGTTTAGCACCCGATCACACTCTAGTACTTGTTAATGGTAAGCGCCGTCACAGTAATGCATTACTTAACTTAAATGGCTCAACAGGTCGTGGCTCTTCGTCTGTAGATTTAAATGCAATACCAGCAAACGCTATTGAGCGCATTGAAGTATTGCGCGATGGTGCAGCTGCGCAATATGGCTCTGATGCAATAGCGGGTGTTATTAATATTGTACTTAAAAGTGCAAGTAGCGGCGGATCTGTAGCTGCAATTTATGGCGCAAATGTAACCGAAATGGATGGCGTACCTCAGCTTGAATCTGTATCTGAGGGTAGCGATGGTAATTTAGCATTTACCGAAGGCGGCGATCGCTCATTAACAGACGGACAAACTTTAACGCTTCAAGGTAATATGGGTTTTGAACTGGGCGAAAATGGCTTTTTAAACATTTCGACTGAATACCGCGACCGCCACTCTACAAACCGTTCAGACTACGATCAACGCGAAAACTACGATCGCTTAGACGATGGCTCACTCGACCCTCGTGAACTCACAGTAAACCGTTACAACCATAACTTTGGTAATGGTGATGTAGAAGATTTCTCTGTTTTTTATAACTCAGCTCTACAACTCACTAACGATGCTGAGCTCTATTCATTTGGTTCTTACTCTAAACGTGAAGGTGAAGGCGGCGGGTTTTATCGCCGTGCAAGCGACAGCCGTAATATAGAAGAAATTTACCCTGACGGCTTTTTACCGGTGATCACCTCAGACATAAACGACTTTTCATTAGCGCTTGGCGTTAAAGGATTTTTAAGCGAATGGAATTACGATGTATCGGCAGTCTATGGTCAAGATGCATTTGAGTTTGGTGTTATAAATAGCTTAAATACATCATACGGCCCTACTAGCCAAACAAGCTTTGATGCCGGCACCCTGACTTACGATCAGCTTACTTTAAACGTAGATTTTAATCGCGAAGTAGATGTAAGCTTTTTAGACAGCTCGGTAAGTGTTGCTTTTGGCGCAGAGTATCGTACAGAAGGTTACAAAATTGAAGCAGGCGAAGAAGCGTCATACGCACAAGGGACATTTGGCCCAGGTGGTGAAGTTACTGGTGAAGATGGCCCGTTTGGTGCTGCAGGCTCGCAAGTATTTCCAGGCTTTACCCCAGAGTCTGAAGGTGACAACAGCCGCCACAATGTTAGCTTTTACATCGATTTGGAAACCTACCTTACAGATGATTGGAACATAGCTGTTGCAGCGCGTTACGAGGATTACTCTGATTTTGGCGATACGCTCAATGGTAAAATTGCAACGCGTTATTCGCTCACTGAAGATTTAGCCATTCGTGCATCGGCATCAACAGGTTTTAGAGCGCCCTCTTTACAACAACAATACTTTACATCTGTTGCAACAGTATTTGTTGATGGCGAGCCAACCGAAACAGGCACCTTTGCACCAAGTAGCGATGTAGCACAAGCCCTTGGCTCACCAGGTCTTGATGCAGAAGAAGCCACTAACTACGGTGTCGGCTTTACGTGGTCTACCGACTTCAACTTCAGCTTATCGGTTGATTACTATCAAATATTAATTGATGACCGTATCGTTTTATCTAACAATTTGTCGGGCGATGCAATTGAAGAACTATTAGCAGGCACTGGCGCAACACAGGGTCGTTTTTTCTTAAATGCGATTGATAGTAAAACACGTGGTGTTGATGTAGTTGCTTCGTACAATGTAGCAACCGATGGCTATGGCGATATTGCCTTTAACTTAGGCTACAACTACGGCAAAAACGAAGTAACAAATATTATCGATCCACCAGCCGAGCTACAAGGAGCAGGGTTCGATCAAGACAACTTATTCTCAGGCACTGAGCTGCGTCGTTTTGAGGTAAGTACACCCCGTAACAAATACAATTTAAGTGCTACGTGGACTAACGATGATATTCGTACCACGCTTAGAACAACTCGTTACGGCGAAACTCAAGATCCATCATCTACGGCTGAACTAAATGAAGTGTTAAAACCAAAATGGATCACCGACTTAGACATCGGTTACGCGCTTACCAATAACGTATCGTTGAGCGTAGGTGCAAATAACATTTTTGATGTATACCCAGATGCAACACGAGAAAACGTTGAAGAGCTAACAACCTTCTCGCGCTTATTTGCTTACTCTAGCTTCTCACCGTATGGATTTAACGGACGCTACGTATACGGCAAAATTGAAATGAAGTTTTAACTGTACCAAACTATTTAAAATACTTAAAAATACAAAAGCCACCTAATCGGTGGCTTTTTAATGTAAGCTTATAAAATCAATTAGATTTTAGTTAACCAACCGTGCTTATCTTCGCTTCTGCCCCATTGAATATCGTTCAATGCTTGGCGTAAGCGTGCTGTAGTTGGGCCTGGCTCGCCAGTACCTACTTTGTATTCTTTATCGTTATGAATAAACGTACCCACAGCAGTAAGTACCGCAGCAGTGCCCGAAAGTGCAGCCTCTGTACCTGGTTTAGCTGCGCGCTCTAGTAGCTCAGTAACACTAAAGTTACGCTCGCTTACTGTCATACCTAAATCTTTGGCTATGGTTAAAATACTATTACGCGTTACACCATGTAAAAACGTGCTATCAAGCGCTTTAGTAATAATTTCGTTGCCATCAATTAAAATAAAGTTAGCTGCGCCGGTTTCTTGTACGTCGCCACCTGGGCAAAATAAGATTTGATCTGCTTGATACTTTTCACGTGCAGCACTAATAGGTGCAAGTGCACTGGCGTAGTTACCACCGCTTTTAACCATACCCATATGCGGCGCACAGCGCATGCCGTCTTCTTCAAGTAATACACGTAGTGCGGTAGCACCGCCTGCAAAGTAATCGCCCACAGGCGATAATAATGTATATAAAAGTGAGCTCATAGACGGTGCTGCCGCTTTACCAATTGCAGCCTCAGTGCCTATGTGGGTTGGGCGAATATACATAGAGCCTGGTGGTAATGGCGTTTCGTCTGCGTATTCGCGCACTATTTCTAAAATCATGTTTTTTAACATATCGCCATCAAAACTAGGTAAACTCAACAAAGCAGAGCTTTGCTGCATACGGGCAATATTTGCATCCATTCTAAAAATATAAACAGAACCATCTTCACGACGAAAGGCCTTTAAGCCCTCAAAGCATGTGCTTGAATAATGAAGAACGTGCGCACCAGCATGAAGTTCAAGTTTATCGGAAGGGACAATTGAGCTTTCGTTCCATTCATTATCAGAAAAACGAGCTTGAATCATCTGCGGCATAAACACGGTACCAAATGCGGCCATTTTAATCTCTCTTGTGTGGTCTATTTTTCTCCATTGTATGACATTCACACATCATTTAACCATAGCTAAAGTAAGGCTTTTTTAATTAACCAAAAGAATTTTTTGCAAGTGCTGTTTATAAATTAAACACATTGCGAAGCGCATACAAAAAAGCCGATTAATATATGCTTATTAATCGGCTTTTTAAGAGCGTATTATTTATTTGAACGAGTATCTAATAATACGTTTTAATACCGAGCTGTACTGTTTAAAAAAGCCACCTGTATGATAATCAATACCGTGCTTTTGCATAACAGCTTGTACTTGTGGTGCCACTTCTTGATAGCGCGACGATGGCATATCAGGAAATAAATGATGCTCAATTTGACAGCTCAAATGCCCAGTTAAAACATGAAACCAATGCGGCCCTTTAATATTAGACGAGCCCAATACTTGGCGATAATACCACTGCCCTTGGGTTTCGTTTACGCAGTCTTCTTCTTTAAAGGTTTCGGTCTCTTCGGTAAAGTGCCCACAAAATATTATGGTTGATGTCCATAAATTACGAATTAAGTTTGCCACTAAATTACCCGCTAACACCCATAAAAATAAAGGCCCTGCAAGTAATGGGAAGATCGCATAATCTTTAATTAACTGGCGGGCGCCCTTACTAAAAAAACGTTGTTTTAAAGTAGCGTGCGATACACCCCCTTCACGGTTTTCCTTCTTTTTACCAATAAACACGCGTTCAGCTGCCAGCTCGTGATACGACACCCCCCACTGAAAGAGCACACTTAAATTAATATACGTAAAAAACTGCCATACATTTTTAAAGCGCCATTTAAAGTCATCACTTAAGCGTAATAACCCATAACCAAAGTCTCTGTCTTTACCAATAATATTAGTATACGTATGATGCTCAAAGTTATGTACGCGGTGCCAGCTTTGCCCATCACACGCTATGTCCCACTCAAAATGTTGTGAGTTAAGCTGTTTGTCGTTCATCCAATCGTATTGGCCGTGCATAACGTTATGGCCAATTTCCATATTGTCTAAAATTTTAGCTAGCGCTAATAACAGTACACCAGCAACCCACAGTAATGGCTGAATAAAACCAAGCATAAGCAAAATTCGCCCGCTCCATTCACACACTCGCTGTTTGCGTACAACAGCGCGAATGTAATCAGCATCTTGTTGCCCTACTTTGCCAAGCGTATCCATTTTTATGGTATCTAAATCGCTTGCAAGCTGATCAAAGTTTATATTTTTCATAATTGTAACTCCAAATCGCTAACAGGTTGGCTTACACAAAGTTGAATTAATTGCTCGCCGTTATCACTCAGTTCACCTGTTTTTAAATTGCGCACCACGCCTGATTTTTTAATACATTGGCATTGATGGCAAATACCAATACCGCAACCGCGTTTAACCGGTAATTGTTTTGCTTCAAACTGAGGCAATAAGGCATTATTGGCGCTTACTACATAGCCGCTGCTATTAACCTGCACATTAAATTGGCTGTCGTCATTTAAGCTTGGCAGTGCTAAACCAAATGCCTCTTGGTAGTAATTTAAATCGTGCTTTATAGCAAAATCACTCACCGTTTGCATAAAGCCCGCTGGCCCACAACAGTATATATCTGGGTTTTCCCAAACATTAATGTTGCGAGTAATATCACCCGACTGTTCACGTGTTAACAGTAAAAAAGAAAAGTGCGAAAAATCCCCAGCAAGTTTATTTAGCTCATCGACACATTGATACTCTGTGGCTTTAGCAAAATATATTAACGACACTTTTTGAGACGTAGTATTTAAATGCTCACTAAGCATGGCAAACATTGGAGTAATACCTGAGCCACCTGCAATAAAAGTCGCAGCTTTTTGCGTGTTTTTATAAACAAACTCACCAGTTGGCGCCGAAATATTGCACCACTCACCCACTCGTAAAGCACCGCTTAAAAGGCGTGTAAAACGCCCTTGCTCATTAGTTTTAATTAATAAACGCACCAACCCCGTTGTTTTAAATTGCTCGGGGCTTGAGGCAAGCGTAAATACCCGCGTGAGTAAACGGCCATTAATTTCTACGGTTAAACTAATATGTTGCCCAGCAGTATGTGCCTGCCAATGTTTACTTGGTTTAAGTAATACACTTAAAAAACTGCCATTTAATTCATTTATTTCAGCAACCTGCGCCCTGAATAAATTAGCGCGCCATGCTGGTTTAAAAGTTTGCATAATTGGCTCTATGTAACCTGCAAAACTTTGATGGTGTAAAAACCATTTAGAAAATTGGTTTAATACCTGAGTCATCATCATGGATAAATCTCTACTTAAACTAAATTACTTTGACCGTACACGTGTACGCTCAAACTTCAGCGCACAAGTGTACGCTCAAAAATATTAATTTCAACCGTATTAGAGTAAATATTCAACTTTACTTAGCGTTAATTGATAAAACAGATTTGTGGTTAATGACATTTTATTAAAAAATAAATGTGTATTTTTCGTTCAACTCAACGCTTAACAAAATTATTTATGCCATGCTAAGGTTATGTAAGATTGGATTAATTTTGGAAGCCATTATGATCAACTCAGTACCACATAACACACTCCCTAAACTAATAATTGCGGGCTTAACTGTTGCAATGCTTGGTATGTCTACACCTGTAAATGCTAATAATGACTATATAAAAAACCACAAACAGCTCGATGGTTTAGCGCTTAACGTTAACGTAGTAACAGCAGCAGAAGGTGTGGTTATACCTTGGGCTATTGAACCTTTAGCAAATGGTGACTTATTAATATCTGAACGCAGTGGTACATTATTTTTATTGCCTAAAAATACCACTACATTAACTAAAGTGTCTGGGCTACCTAAAATAGATGCAAATGGCCAAGGTGGATTGCTTGATTTATCACTGCACACCGACAATAAGCAAAATCACTGGCTGTACTTTAGTTACTCAAGCAGTGAGGGCACTGGAAGTGGAAGTAACACCGCCCTTATGCGCGCTAAGCTAAATGATGATCATACCCAGTTATCTGATCAGCAATTGCTATATAAAGGCGAACACAACAGCACCAAAGGCCAACACTATGGCAGCCGTATTGTGTTTGATGATGAAGGTTATGTTTATTTTTCAATTGGCGATCGCGGCTCGCGCACTATAAACCCGCAAGATCTAACCCGTGATGGCGGTAAAGTATATCGCTTACACGCTGATGGCCGTATTCCTAAAGATAATCCGTTTGTTAAACAAAAAAATGCAAAGCATGCAGTTTGGTCCTACGGGCACCGTAATCCACAAGGCATGTGGTTTGATAAACAAAATAATATTTTATGGTCTCATGAACACGGCCCTCGTGGCGGCGATGAGCTTAATATAATAAAAAAAGGCGCTAACTACGGGTGGCCTGTTGTAAGTTATGGCGTTAATTACAGCGGCACCAAGTTTACAGACCTTAAAGAAAAAGACGGCATGCAATCCCCCGTATTACACTGGACTCCTTCTATTGCTCCCTCCGATATGTTGTATGTAACGAGTGATAAATACCCAAAGCTGAAGGGTAAGCTATTACTCGCATCTATGAAGTTTTCTTTTATTAGCGCACTAGAACTCTCAAAGGGCAAGGTTGTTAAGCAACATAAAATACTCGATGGTATAGGCAGAGTACGCAGTTTAGCGCAAGGCAGTGATGGTTTTATTTATTTAGGCATAGATGGCCAAGGTATTAAACGCCTAGAGCCGCAAACGTAAACCCCTTAAATCATCAAAGTATAATGAATACAGCGTTTGCCTTATTTAATAAGGTAAACGCCTTGTCACTAAAAGAACTATTTATCTCTTTGTAGCGTACGATAAAGCTATAATTACTGTAAATTTAAGAGAGTCACCATGTTTTCAATATTCAAATCAGATCCAACAAAAAAGTTACGTAAAGAGTACGACGCAAAATTAGAACAAGGTATGCAGGCACAGCGCAAAGGCGATATTAAAAGTTACGCCATGTTAAGC
Organism: Pseudoalteromonas carrageenovora IAM 12662; assembly: GCF_900239935.1. Lineage (NCBI taxonomy): Bacteria > Pseudomonadati > Pseudomonadota > Gammaproteobacteria > Alteromonadales > Pseudoalteromonadaceae > Pseudoalteromonas > Pseudoalteromonas carrageenovora. The sequence continues at coordinate 1,483,241 of NZ_LT965928.1, read as the reverse complement.
GCAGAAGCCGAAAAAACCTGGAGTGAAATAGAAGTTCTAGAGGCTAAAAAATCCAAATAATACCAATCGTGTTAAGTTATTAGACATTTATAGCGACGGATAAATAAAGTGATAACAAGGCATAAATTTCGACATATAGCTGTTCTACATGAAAAATTTATAACGCCGTTAACGCTTTATTTAGCACGTCAGAAAGGCTAAATATTTAAGTCGATTGGTATAAACATCGTGTCTGCCCTGTTTAAAATGAAGGAAGACGCGTTTAGTAAATAATTCATCACCTTTTGTTTTAAAGCCTCCACCAGCCAAAAATCACCTTTTATAATAAGCTTATACAAAAAAGTGTACTTGAGGCCGTTACTTACGTTATCGCCACCGTTTTTAATGAATATTCAATGATTTTAAAAAGTGTTTTGGTTTTTCATTTTTAAAAATTTAGTTGCTACATTTACTAAAGCGATGGCGTTTTTCCTCCTAAGTCAGAAAATGAGGACACTTTCCTCTTTTCAGCCTGTTATAAAAAGAACACCCCGACTTAAAGTTTAATACTCGCAGTGTGTTACAGTATTTGTTATTTATATTAAAAATAATAAAGAGGACATACTTTGCTCATAAAAAGAGGAAAGTGTCCTTTGATAAAGTTGTTATGTGTAAATGATTATGGACTGGACTCAAATAAATCTATTCAAAGGTATTGACCTTAATGATTCGTTCGTTCTGAGTTGGGAGCATGAACGTGATCAACTTTGTTTTGTGCTAGAAGCAAGTATCTGGCCTGAATCCGATCACTATTCCAAGCCCAAGGATGATGAGTGCACTTGTTATCGAAAAGCCATACTAAAGTTTGTAAATTTACAGTGTATAAATGGCTTAAAGTCTATGGAATCAACGCCTTCAACCACAGACCCTGATGGCTCAACGGATTATGGCAATATAGATACACTCTGCCAAACAGAAAATGGTTTTGATCTATCAGGTGATTTTGGATTGGTAAATATAATCGGTGGGGAACTCTGCTTTGATGTTCACACATAACAAGCCCATAAACCAGACGCAAAAAAGCGGCGCTTTTTTGCGTCTGGTTTATGGGAACGTTATATGCAAAAAAGGAGTTTCGTATGGATATCAATGCAACAATTCTCGGCCAATTTATTTTCATATCAATGATCGTAATTACTGGCTTAAGTTATTATCTCGGTAAACGTAAAACCCAAAATGTTAAACCAACAACCTTCATTGGTTTTTTACTGTCATTTATGCCGCCATTAGGTCTAATCTTTGTCGCAGTTTTGGCACTTAAAAATGATGTTTCAAATAATAATGCATCTAATGTTTAGGTGCTTAATTGCATATAACAAGAACATTAAACGGAAAATGCTCCTCACCCGTTTTAGTGGACACCTCCTCATCACTATGAGGAGACTAAAATGCCTAGATATACTCAAGCTAGAAAGACACGGTTTTACCCAGTTAATTTCAAAATCAAAGCAGTCGAACTAAGCTTACGAGACGATGTCTTGATAAAGGAGGTTGCTAAGACGCTTGATATTCATCCGTTAATGCTCAGTCGTTGACGAAAAGATTCCTATATTAAACGTCGATAATAAAGGCTGGCGTCATCAAAAGTTTATTCTTAAATTAAGTTCAGCATTACTATTTTAATCGCACATAACATTGACCTAGCCCCAAAAATTAATTTGATTTCGAAAAGTGATAATGTTCAATTTTATAGAGAGTATGAGTGGAATAAAAAAGTGGCCGTAGTACACTGGACTCATAAAGATCCCAACGGATATCATGTTGGTGGTTGGTTAAAACACAAAGGTAAAATATACCAATAGCTTTATAGCAATCTGTTAAAGTAAAAAGGTAAGGAAAACGAAAATGACAATGCAATGGATCGCAATTTTGGCGGCTTTAGGCTGGTGTTTATTACAAGTAATACTTTTGCTTATATCTTCACAATGTATTTTTTTAATGATCGAGTTTCGCTCTGATAATGAGCATAAACTGTATCAAAAACTTCTATCAAACTTTATTAAATATCTTTTTTACTCCTTATTTATTTTACCACTCATCTCTCTAGGTTTGTTTATATATGGTGTTATTAACATTAAAGAATGGTGTGAACTTAAGCCTGGATTGTGGGTATTTGCTGCTTGGTGGGTGGCTCTATTTGTACTTTCTTATGCTCTATCAATGAAGAAAAAATATCGTATTTAAAAGAGTATTAATATCTACCGCCAAAAAGTTTATAACATCAAAAAACAGCTTACTAATTAGCTATATAGTGAATCATAAAAATAATAACCCCACTTTAGAAAGTACTCTCTACTTACTATCACCATACACATTGGCAGGATTTATTTGCATTAGCAGTGCGGGGTTGTCTATTGGCTTAAACCCATATTGCGCGTACAGACTATGCGCATCAGAAGTCGCTAATAAAAAGCGCCTGAGCCCTTGCAGCTCAGGGTGCTCTACTATTGTTTTAATAAGTAACTTACTCAGCCCATTACCTTGCAAGTGCGGGGCAATAAATACATCGGCTAAATAGGCAAAGGTTGCTTTATCGGTCACTACTCGGGCAAAGCCAACTTGTTCGTTATGAGCGCTGTAAACACCAAAGCACATTGAGTTATCAATAGCTGATTGCATCACGCTTTTAGGAATGCCTTTGGCCCAATAGCTATTAGCAATAAAGTTATAAATAACGTTAAAGTTAAGTTTACTTTTGTCTGTGCTGATTGAGTAATCACTAGTGTTTACAGTCATAAGTTAATAGTCTTTTATTAATATTTTATAAGCGTTTCTATATAGTCTTTAACGTTCCTATAGCCTATAAATAATCTTTAACGTTTTTAAGCTGTTTGTCGTGTACTTTTGAAAGCATTAACAATGAGCAAATAGCCCCAAATAACGCCAGTCCCATATCTGATTGGGTATCCCACACGTAACCTTGCGTGCCTAAAAACGCTTCTGCGTTTTCGCCGCTTAACACTGCAACCCACCACTCTATTAATTCGTAAAAGGCGCTAAATGCTAAACATACCGAAATAACAAAGGTGATTAACCAGCCTCGACCATTTACTACTTTTTTGCGCAGTAAAATTTCGCGTGCTAGTAGTGCAGGTACAAACCCTTGAAAAAAGTGCCCTACTTTGTCGTAGTTATTACGCTCGCTACCAAATAGATTATCGAAAAAAGGGACTTCGGCGTAGGTGTAATGCCCGCCAATCATCAGCACAATGCAATGCGCTAAAATAAAGGTGTATAAAATGGGGGTGAGTTTAAAATGCTTATAGCTGCTTGCCATAAGCACTAAACCTATGATTGCGGGGATAACTTCTAGCAGCCAAGTAAACTGATCTTTCGGGTTAATTCCGGACCAAATCAATACAATAAAAAACAGCCCAAGCCATACATACTTCATTTAGAATCCTTGTCTAAACTGATCAAATTTACAGCATTTTATATCTCTAAATCGTACGATGCTACCTATAGTTTGTTTTAGCTGTTAATCGATTAAATAAACGAGGAAAAAAACGTTTAATTGTAGGCGCTAAGCCACTTAAGCCTTTGCCAACAATAACTTCGTCTTTTTTATTATGAATTGCGTGAATCATTTTTTTAGCGGCTACACTTACATCCATACCATTTTCTATTGAGTGCTCTGGCTTGTTTTGCGCTATTCCTTGCTCGTTTAACGAATTATGTGCAATGGCTGTTTTAATAGAGCCTGGGCAAATAGTTAAGCAATGAATGTTATGCTCAGCAAGCTCTGCACGCAGGCAATCCATAAAACCCACTACCGCATATTTTGAGCCTGAATAGCCCGTTCTAAATTTAGAGCCTACTTTACCCGCAACGCTACTAATTGAGACTATTGAGCCTCTGCGCCTTTCAACCATAGTAGGCGCTACCGCTTTAGTGAGTGCAATGAGGCCAAAATAGTTAACTTCCATCAACTGGCGGTAAACATTAAATTCGTTTTCTAAAAATAAACTGCGCTGCGATACCCCACCGTTATTAATTAAAATATCGATAGCAGGTAATGTATCGAGTAAATCAGTAACCTGAGCCAAAACAGCCTCAGGTGCTGACAAATCAAGAGGCACAATAAGGTGCCCATCGCCGTGTAAACTTTGCTTTAGTTCGTTAAGTTTATCAACGCTTCTAGCTGATAAAATAACGTTGGCACCCAGTGCTGCAAACTGTATTGCGAGCTCCTTGCCAATACCTGATGATGCGCCTGTGATCCACACTGTTTTATTTTTATAGTCCATGTGTTTAGCCTTTTATGTTGTCAGGTGCGAGGGCGTGTTAAGTTATTACTTATTTATAAAGAGGTTAACGCTTTATTTAGCACGCAAGAACAACTAAATATTTAAGTCGCTTGGTATTACGCTTTTGTTGGACCTGCTATTGCGTTCACTTCTCCTTCTAATGTTTTATAAAAACCCATTAAAAATAGCAGCTCAACAGTTACATACAACGGGCCAATAATTAAACCGATTAAATCATCTACAAAGGCCGGTTTTTTTCCTTCATAGTAATGGCCAATAAACTGCAGCACCCAACCAAATACAAACACGCCCACACCAATACTTAACCAAGGCCAAAAAGCCATAGCTGCTATAGGCTGCGCGGCAACCAGTAATAATGTAAATAACACGCCCATAATAAACCCAAGCGAAATGCTCAGCATAAAATAGTAAACAGCAGAGGCAAGTACAAACAGCTGTGCGCCATCTATAACTACACTAGCAAGTGGAATTTGAATACGTGCCAGTAAACACAGCGCTGCAAATACAATAAGCGGTATACCAAAAAAGTGAGTAAGCACATTACGTTTAGAGCGGTGGTACAAACCATAGGTACCTAGTTGTTGTTGAAGGGTTTTCATTATGTTGTCCTTTTTTTATTTGCAAAGCTAACTTTAGCAAAAGTTAACTTGGCAACAATGTCATATACCCGACATTTATAAAATTAAACAAACTCTAATAAACAAGCGCTTCTAGGAGCTTTGTAAAAACCTTTTAAAAAAGAGCTAATAGCTACGTTTGTGTAGCGAGCACTTTTAGCTTTTGCTTATCTAAAATAGTAATGCGCTGATAGCCTAAACTTATCGCTTTAAGGCTTACTAAGTGCTGTAAAATTTGATTAATAGTTTGACGTGTTAGGTAGCTCATGTCGGCAAGTTGTTGCTGAGACAAAACAAGTGCTTTGTTAACGTCGCTATGCTCACTTAGCATTAAAAGCCGTTTACACACTTTTTGCTCGGCAGTTAACAAGGCTTGATCTTCCATAGAGCTAAACATTACTCGCAGCTTTTGCGCTAGTAATAGCCCAAAATCTTGCCAATACTTGGGTTGCTCATTTAAAAGTTGCCCAAGGCAGCGCTGTGGTACAAAAAATAACGTCACATTTGTTTGTGCGTGTACGTCGTGAGTACGTAAGCCGCCATCAAATAACGTTAATTCACCAAACCAAAGTGACGAATCGATAAAGCTAAGCACAGCTTCTTTACCCTCACTACTTACGCCACTCACTCTAACGACGCCAGAAAGAACAGCATACAGCCCATCGTGTTGATCGCCGCGTAAAAACAAAGACTGCTGAGCATTAAGCGACAGTGTTTTACCTTGCGTAAGTAAAAAACTTTTTAAATAAGGGCTGCGGTTTTTAAACCATTCGCCTTGTTCAATTATACGTTGTTGCTCGGGGCTCATAATTTATTGCATTTGCTGATTAAAAGGCTGTAGTTCTTTAACTAGGTTTTTTGGTAATGATAAATCTGTGGCCACTATAAAATCGTTATAGGGTTCGTTTCCTGAAAATAGCTCCGCTATTAGTGCGTCGTCTTTAAATACATTAACCGATACACCACTACCCATACCGCCAGAGTTTATAATGTAATAATGATACGGCCCATTATTAAAAAACAAAATACTTTCTCCAATACGACCAACTTGACGATAATAGCTGCCAAAAGGAGCATCTGTACTGGCTTGTTTTTCAAGTCCTATGTCGTCAATTCGCCCAAAACGATAGCTCAGTGAAGAGCCATCTTTAGCAAGACAAACAGAAAGTACATTTTCAGTTGGCTCTAAGGCGTACGCTTTATCTTTACTTGGATTACGTAATACTTTTTGCATTTTAGCGTTTATATAAGCCGTTTCGTTGCTTTTGCAATGAGTAGCAAGTAAGCCTAAAACAATTGCTGGTTCGTTAACTTTTGCAGCTGGGCTTTTTGATTGTGAGTTTGAAGAAGGTTTTATTATATGATCAAGCTGTGCTTTGTTATGCGAAGAGGTTTGGTTATCGCAACCAAACAAAGATATAAGCACAAAAGAGTAAAAACTCGCTAAAAAAGATATGCGCATAAGAAAGTCCATGTAAAAAATCAGTCTTTAACATAGCGATAAACTAAAGTGCTCGCAATACCCTAATTCATATAACCGCTATAAATGTATAAGTAGACCATCTTCTGCAAAAATTACTTTACTTTTTAATGCTTTATTTAACGATTTATTAAAACGTTGCTGATTTTTTAATGATCGATTCATAAAATGCGAAATAACAGTAATACGGGGTTCAACTACTTTTAAAACGGCTGTAATTGCGCTTGGTGTAATGTGTAAATTTTTAGCCCCACTTGATGAGTTTTCATCAATGGCATTGTGCATCACTACCACGTCAGCATTTTTGGCAAATTCAGTAAATGTGCCTAACTTATTAGTCATATCGCCAGAAAACACAAGTTCACAACTCGCAATATTTACGAGCCATGCCAAAGCCGGTATTGGCCCATGATTTACTGTTAATGCTTTAACCACTAAGTCGTTTTGTAAGGAGTGGTTAAAAGGCTGCTCTTTACTGGATTTTACAGAGCGAATATCAAGGGTGTAACTTTCATTGCCATTAATGTAATCACTTAAGTATCTAAATGCGCCTTTATCGCCTAGTAGATTTTGTGTGTACTCATTCGTTGATGCCATAATGTGATTACCTTGCGGGCCATATATAGCAAGGGTTTTTCCACGTTGGGTAAAATAACTACCTTTTATAAAGCTAGGTAAATCACCTGCATGGTCACTATGTAAATGGCTTAATAAAATAGCATCGATATCGTTAAATTTTACACCTGCTTTATCAAAGCCAACACTTGCCCCAGAACCAACATCAACTAACACTCTGGCTTTGTGATTATGCCAAATAAGGTAACTAGTAGACGCTCGGCCATCATTAAGTTCAGGCCCGCCAGAGCCTAAAACTTGCAAACTCATATCATTACATTGCTCGGCGCTTACACTACTAAACGAGGTAAACATTAAACTAGTAGCTGCTAAATATAAGTAAGGTTTGATCATTGCTGCTCCGAGATTTTCAATGAAAATAAGGCGAATTTGCGCGCCAATAGCTGGCCTATTGCAAGTAAATTTAACGCAGCTAGCGTTGAAAATAGCTGTTCGAGATAGATTTATTATCCAGAGTTAAGGTTAAGTATAATCAGTAAACGATGCAGTATGTTAGGTGTGTGACAAACGGCCTTTACGCTATGTATAGTTATATAACTAATTTAACCCTGTACACCCTTCCCCTTTACTTTTAATGCAGTTAATAACTCAATCAACTAATAACCCAGCCTTATAGACTAAAACGATGTAACAAAACCACTCCAGCACAATATTCATAACCAACTGTAAATTATAACGTTAATTTAATTAGGGTACATTTTAAAAACAATTTAGTCTCATTTTGTTAAAACTTTGGTTGACCCTATTTAAAAATTAAACTAGCATTTCTGGAAGCGCTTCCACACAGGCGATTTTTAATTACCTTTTCTGGAAGCGCTTCCACACATTTGACAATGTTGTTAATTACACAAAAACAGTTCCATACTGGCTGTTAATAATAATGATAAAAGTACGAGGGAAACCGAATGGCTAACCATATTGTAAGAAAAACAAAGATAGCGACCAGCATATCTCTGATTTTAAGCGCATCTGTATCTTTAGAGTTGCTTGCACAAGAAGAAGCAAACCAAGACGTTGAAGTAATTCAGGTCACTGGCTTTAAAAGCAGTATTAAAGAATCAACTCGTTTAAAACGCGACGCAGCAGGTGTGGTAGACGCCATTTCTGCTGAGGATATTGGTAAGTTCCCCGATACCAATTTAGCCGAATCGCTACAGCGTATTACCGGTGTGTCGATTGATCGCTCAAACGGTGAAGGATCTAAAGTGACCGTTCGTGGTTTTGGCCCCGATTACAATATGGTAACCCTTAACGGTCGTACTATGCCGGCAGCTTCTTTGCCAGCGGGTGGCGGTACACCAAGCTCTCGTGCTTTTGACTTTGCTAATTTAGCGTCTGATAGCGTTAAATCGGTAGAAGTATATAAAACAGGTAAAGCGAGTATTGCATCTGGTGGTATTGGCGCAACAATTAATATTAATACTGCCCGCCCGCTCGATAACCCTGGATTTGTTTCAAGTATTGGAGTTAAAGCACTTCACGATACAACTAATCGCGTAGGCGATGATATTACACCTGAGCTTTCGGGCATTATTAGCTGGACCGACAGCGAAGCTAAATTTGGCGCATCGTTAACGGCAAGCATGCAACAACGCGATAGCTCATCAACTGGCGCATTTGTAAATCAGTGGAATACATCGGCATATGACGGCACTATTCCTCAAGCGGCTGACGATATTGTACTTACTAACGCACCAGAGATTGGCCAGCTTTATTCAATGCCATCAGATTTGCGTTATACCATAGCCGACAGAGAACGCACGCGTACAAACGCGCAATTAACGCTGCAATATAGCCCTATTGATGACTTAACAGCTACGCTTGATTACACCTACTCTAAACAAGATTTATTTGAAGCGCGTGCTGAGCAATCAATATGGATGGATAACTACAAAAGCGCACTTACCTTTGACGACAACACTGTAAAAACCCCAATTTACTACCGAGAAGAACGCCGCGATCAACAAACTCGCGACTTAGGCTTAGCGTTTCAAGAGCTTAATCAAGTAAATAAAAATGACTCAATCGGCTTAAATGTAGAGTACTACTTTAACTCTGAGTTGAGCTTTATGTTTGATGCACATAACTCAGAAGCCACCAGTAAACCTGATGCGCCATACGGTAGCTGGGTTAATGCAGGCCTTGGCGCAAACGTAGTTAACGCACAAGAAGTGGACTTTAGCCGTGAGCTACCTTCTATGAGCATCGATTTTAACGACTGCCGTAGAGAAAACTTAAATTGTAATAACACCTTAGATCCATCAGACGTGGGGACGTCTATTTTAGACTCAAACTTTGCAAGCCAAGAGTCTGAGGTAACCGAATTTAGGCTACATGGTAAATACGAGCTTGAAAACGGTGCAATTGACTTTGGTATAGAGTCTCGCTCTATGCAAAGCCATTCACTACAATCACTAACTCGTAACACTATGGGTAACTGGGGTATTGAAAACCCAGGTGAGCTGCCAGAGGGTTACTTAAACCCTACCAACTTTTTAGCTGAGTTTGATGATTACGATACATCAGGTTCATTTAATCAAGGGTATACGGGCAGCGCTTCACAAATAGGTTATTGGGCAGGCGAGCAATACGGCTTTAACTTTGCAGCCGATGGCGCATTTGCCACAAACCGCTCTATTGAAGAAGACATAACCGCCGCGTTCGTGCAATTTAGTTACACAGGTTACATTGGCGATATGCCCTATAACCTAGTTATTGGCGCACGCCAAGAGTCTACCGACATTACCTCAACAGCTAATATCGATTTACCAAATGCAATAGCATGGGAAGGTAATAACGATTTCAATGTACGCTTTGGCTCAAACAAAGAAGATTTCACGCTTAAATCTAGCTACGATCACTTTTTACCAAGCTTTGACTTTGACATAGAAGTAATCGAAAACGTTAAAGCGCGCTTTTCTTACAGTACAACAATTGCCCGCCCAACGTATGATAACTTAAGCTCTGCCGCTACTGTGGGCGTACCTGGCGGTCCAACAATTTTGGCAGGTTCGTCGCCCGCCACGGCTTCAACTGGTAACCCTGGTTTAGTGCCGCTTGAGTCAGATAACATTGATGTATCGGCTGAATGGTACTTTGCAGAAACAAGTTATGTGTCGGTTGGCTATTACACAAAAGATATCGAAAACTTTATTGGTTTAACGCCAATGACACAAAATTACTATGGTTTACGTGATGCAACTGCGGGCCCTCGTGCACAAGCTGCTATTGCAGAGCTGGAATCTCGCGGGCTAGCTATTACCGATTCAAACTTATTTCAAATGGTTGCCGCCACCGAAAATGGCGTAGATTTTGACTCTATGACCTACGAAGAGTTTGAAGCCGCATACGATGTTATTGCTAACAGCGATGACCCACTACTCGAATTTACGGCACAAGTACCTACTAACAATAAAAACGCCACTATTGATGGTTTTGAAATTGCATTTCAACACTTTTTTGGTGAAAGCGGCTTTGGCGTTCAAGCAAACTACACTACCGTTAATGGCGATATAGACTTTGATGTAAACGCAGACCCAACTACTACGCAATTTGCACTAGTAGGTTTAAGCGATACAGCTAGCTTTATTGCTATGTACGAAAACGATGACTTTCAAGCCCGTGTTGCCTATAACTGGCGTGATAAGTTTTTAAATAGCGCTGCACGTTACGTTAACGAGCCAGGTTTTACTGAAGAGTATTATCAAATCGATTTTAACGTTGCGTACAACTACAGCGAACAGCTTTCGTTTTTTGTTGAAGGTATAAATATTACTGAGCAAAACAGCCGCGAACATGGCCGAACTTCAGTGCAATTATGGAACCTGCAACAACTAGGCGCACGCTACAATATTGGTATGCGTTACAACTTCTAAAGGTAATACAAAGCAAAGCCGTTAGTTTTTACTAGCGGCTTTTTTGTATTTAAAACGATATAGTTTATGTGTTATCAAGTTTAGGGTTTTAACTCATGACCAAACCAATAAAAAAAATAGTCATTTTAGGTGGCGGCACAGCCGGCTGGCTAAGCGCGGGTTTATTAGCTGCTGAGCATCCACATTTAAGTGTCACGTTAATTGAGTCAGCAAATGTGCCAATACTAGGTGTAGGCGAAGGCACGTGGCCTTCAATGCGTAACACGTTGCAGCGCATTGGCATTAAAGAAATTGATTTTATAACCCAATGCGACACCTCCTTTAAGCAAGGTTCTAAATTTATAAATTGGCGCAACCTCAACGAGGGAGAAAACTACTACCACCCTTTTATGAACCCTCAAGGCTACGAGCACACTAATTTACACGCAAGTTGGCAACGCATAGCGCCCACCCAAAAGTTTGCTGATGTAGTTAATATGCAAAGCTTTGTATGCCAAGCAGCGCTTGCGCCAAAGCAATTACAAACCCCAGAATATGCAGCCGTTACTAACTATGGCTACCACTTAGATGCAGGTAAATTTGCTGAATTTTTAAAAAATCACAGCGTTAAAAACTTAAACGTTACGCATATTACTGACGATGTAACCGAGGTTATTAATGACGAAAAGGATTATATAGCCTCATTAAAAACCAATAATAATGGCAATATAACAGGAGATTTATTTTTAGATTGCTCAGGCTCTCGTGCGCGTTTAATTGGGGAGCATTTTAAAAGTGAATTTATAGCGCAAGATCATATTTTATTTAATAATAGCGCTGTTGCGGCGCAAATACCTAACTCCCATCCTACTCAAAATATTACCTCAGCAACGCTCTCTACTGCGCAAGGTAACGGCTGGATTTGGGATATAGCCCTGCCAACACGCCGTGGTACAGGTTATGTGTTTAGTAGTAAATACCAAAGTGATGAAAGCGCAACCGATACTTTAAAAAGCTACATAGCTAAAAGTACCAGCGAGCAACAAGCTGAGCAGCTTAATTACCGTGTATTAAAATTCAGCCCTGGATACAGGCAAAAATTTTGGATTAAAAACTGTGTTGCCGTGGGTATGTCAGCTGGTTTTTTAGAACCACTAGAAGCCTCTGCACTTGCCATGGTTGAACTTTCAATTAGTATGCTGAGCGAGCAACTACCACAAAACCGCACCCACATGAGCCAGCTTGAAGCACGTTTTAATGACCGCTTTAGCACGCGTTGGCAACGTGTTGTCGAATTTTTAAAACTTCATTATGTGCTAAGCGAACGCGACGATACCCCCTACTGGCAAAACATTCGCGATTTAACAACTGCACCAGAGCGGCTAAAAAACTTACTAAAACTGTGGCAATTTCAGCCCCCTAGCCGCTTTGACTTTATTGAAAACGAAGAAGTATTTTCATCAAGTAGTTACCAGTATGTTTTATACGGCATGGGCTTTAATACACAAACTGTATCTGCACAAAATGCATTTAACGACCCACGTGCTGGGGATTACTATTATCAGCAAAACCGTGAAAAAATAGCGCAATACTTAAAAGGCTTACCGAGTAACCGCGAGCTTTTAAATTATCTTTTATCTAATAATAGGCAGCCACATAATGACTAAAACAAATGCTATTAAAAACGTAGTAATAGCGGGAGGCGGTACTGCAGGCTGGATGGCCGCGGCTGCACTTGCAAAATTAATTGGCAAAAATATACATGTTACCCTTGTTGAATCTGACGATATTGGCACTGTAGGCGTTGGCGAGGCAACAATTCCGCCTATTCGTACGTTTCATAAATTGCTAGGTATAAATGAGCAAGCTTTTATGAAAGCCACTCAAGCAAGCTTTAAATTAGGCATTAGCTTTGAAAACTGGGGCGATGAAAACACGCGTTATATTCACTCATTTGGCGTAACGGGCAAAGAATGTTGGGCGGGTGAGTTTCATCACTTTTGGCTACAAGGCAAAACTTTAGGAATAAACAACCCTTTTGGCGATTACTGTTACGAGCTGCAGGCGGCTAAAGCCGGTAAATTTGCGTTTAACCAACAAAACCCTATTAACTACGCCTACCATATGGATGCTACCCGCTACGCGCAGTTTTTACGTGAATTTTCAGAGCCATTAGGTGTAAAGCGTGTTGAAGGTAAAATACAAAAAGTAGTAAAAAACGCTAAAACAGGCCATATAGAATCATTACTTTTAAATAGTGGCGAGCAAATAAACGGCGACTTTTTTATAGATTGCACCGGCTTTAGAGGCTTATTAATAGAGCAAGCATTGCATACGGGCTACGAAGATTGGTCGCACTTACTACCATGCAATAGCGCCATTGCAGTACAAACAAAATCAACCAGCGATACCGTATTGCCACTTACCCGCTCTATTGCCCATAAAAGTGGTTGGCAATGGCGTATACCGCTGCAAAATCGTGTAGGCAATGGGTTAGTGTATTGCAGCCAATATATGGATGACGAACAAGCTAAAGCGTTATTGCTAAATAACATTGAAGGTGAAGCGCTTACTGAACCCCGTGTTATTAAATTTAAAACTGGGCGTCGCTTAAAAGGCTGGAACAAAAACTGCCTTGCGCTAGGTCTTGCTAGTGGATTTGTTGAACCACTTGAGTCCACCAGCATTCATTTAATTATGTCGGGTATTATTCGCTTTATGCGTTTATTTCCGTTTAATGGCATAACCAATCACGCCATTGATGAATACAACAAACAACTTAAAAGCGAAATTGAAAATATTCGCGATTTTATTGTGCTGCATTACAAAGTAACTAATCGCGATGACAGCGAATTTTGGCTGCATTGTAGCGCCATGGAAGTGCCAAAAACACTTAAGCATGAAATTGATTTGTTTAAACAAACTGGCCGTGTATTTTTAGACGATGGTGATATTTTTAGAGTCGACTCTTGGGTACAAGTTATGCTTGGACAAGGTATTGGGCCTGAACAGCACCACTTAATAGCTAGCATGATGAACAATGAAGAACTCACCCGTTTTTTACACGGTATTAAACAGCAAATAGAACAGCGCGTTAGCCAATTACCGCCGCATCATGAATTTTTAAAACAATATTGCCCTGCATAAATACCCTCTTTAAAAAAAAGCCCTTAAAAAAGCCCTTAAAAAAGGGCTTTGAGACAACACACAATAAACTTAACTTATAAACATGCTATTACTCACACTTAACCGTGGCGCTATTTGCGCTTTGTGGTATAAAGCTAATATCTGCAACTGAAACGCTAAGCTCTCCTGCCGTTTTAATAATAAACGGGCTGGTTACTCTGGCAAAATCAACGCCCTTTTTAGCAAAGCAGGTTAAATCTATACTCATGGTTTGCCATGTATTTAAGGCTGAATTTTTAAGCTCATTGGTTATATTAAGCTCGCCACCACAGCCTTGCTCGCATTTCATACCTAGCTGTACTTGCTCTGTTGGCATTGTATTTATTTTATAGCTAAAACTAAGTGCTGAATTGGCCTCAATGTAAGCTACTTTGTCTTCAGTAAAGTTACTGTTAATTTCAATATAGCTTGCGCTAGAGCCTATAAAATTAAACGCCATCGCATCTTCTTGAATGGTTTTATCTTCAGTACGATAAGTAATGCCGCCAAGCTTTACACTATTGCTAGCCACTTGATGCTGCTTGTTATTAGAGTTTAAAAACAAACGCCACGGCGTTTTAAAGCTACCATTAAATATAGACAGCGTCGCAAGGTTGCTTACATCAACACCTGAGTCTTCATTTAGGTTATTGGCAAGGGTACTTTTATCTTTATAGGTTAACCCAAATCCATAAGGTAGTAGCGGTGCATAATGTTCATCGCCCTTATTTACAGCCGTTTGCAGTGGCGATTTAGGCCAAGAGAACGATAACTTACCTTTAAAGTCATGTTGTACTTGCCCATTTACATCCGCTAGTAAAACATCTGCAATGCCTTGGCCTTCAGTGCCAGGAAGCCATGCAGCTACAAACGCATCAGATGCATTTAGCTCGCTATTAACCCACATTGGTCTGCCCGATATAAACACAGATACAACCGGGATATTTTGCTGTTTTAACGCTTTTAAAATTTTAAGTGAGCGTTTATTACCTCGTTCAAACTCAAGGTTGTCTTTATCACCATGCCCCTCTGCGTATGGCTCTTCGCCAAATACAACAATGGCTACATCGGGTTTGGTATCAAAAGTGTCATTTGGGCTTAAAATAGCGATACCGCCTGCTGTATCTATTTGCGCTTTTAACCCGGCATATATAGAGGTGGCTCCAGGAAAGTCTTCATTTTTATTGTTAGTGCCCTGCCACGTAATGCTCCAACCGCCCGATTGTTTACCAATATTATTGGCCGCATCGCCTGCTATAAGTATATTGCTTGATGGGTTAATCGGTAATATATGGTTATTGTTTTTAAGCAGTACTAAAGACTCTTGCACCGCTTGGCGGGCAATATCACGATGTGCTGGCGCACCAATTAGCGCTACTTTACCTGAGAATTTACGCTTGGCAGGGCTTGGTTTTTCAAATAAACCTGCGCGTAATTTAACACGTAAAATACGCGCAACGGCATCATCTATTCTAGCCATGGGAATAGTACCCGCTTTTACTTGCGCTATTGTATTGTTATAAAGTGGTTTCCAAGCACTTGTAGGCACCATAAAAATATCAAGCCCCGCATTGACCGCTTGTGGGCAGCTTTCGTTAGTACAGCCGGCAACTTGCCCGTGGCCATTCCAATCCCCCACTACAAAGCCATCAAAACCCATTTTGGTTTTGAGTACATCGGTAAGTAAGTATTTATTACCATGATTTTTTTTACCATGCCAGCTATTAAACGACGCCATAACAGACTGGCTACCTGCCGTTAAGCCACCTACATAACCTTGCGCATGTATGTTGTACAAGTCTTTTTCGGTATCTATATTATTACCTTGATCGTCGCCATCCACTGTACCGCCATCACCTAAAAAGTGCTTAACAGTACTAATTACGCGTTTATCACTTAAAAAGTCGCCGTCGGCTCTACCTTGTAAGCCATTTACAATAGCGGCTGAATACTTGCGAACAATTGCAGGGTCCTCTGAATAGCCTTCGTAGGTTCTGCCCCAGCGATCATCGCGCACTACAGCTACGGTAGGTGCAAATACCCAATCAATTCCTGTAGCCATTACTTCTACCGCTGTTGCCGCTGCAATTTGCTCTATAAGCGCAGGGTTATTAGCAGCACCCAAACCAATATTATGCGGAAATAACGTCGCACCAATGACGTTATTATGTCCATGTACGGCATCGGTGCCCCACATGGTAGGGATTTTACTGCCATCAAGCGTATCATCAACCGATGCTTGATACATACTCTCTGCAAGCGCTATCCATTCAGCAGGAGTAGCATGCTTATTAGCATCAGGAAAAGAGCCTCCACCATTTAAATAAGATCCAAACCCATATTTGCGCATATCTTCAACGGTTATATCGCGAATTTCTGGTTGGATCATTTGCGCTACTTTTTGCTCAAGCGTCATCGACTTTAAATAACCAGCAATTGTATTTTCAATCTCGGCACTTTTTTGTACTTTGTTTTTAAGAGTTGGCCAAAGTGTTATATCGCCCTGCTCATGCTCCGAGGCGTTAGTATGATTGTTACTAACTTGCGTTTGCTGTTTATTACAGGCTGTTAAAACGCATATTCCTCCTACTAAAAGGGAAAGAATTTTTAATGCTTTTGTGTTTAAGCTTTTTTTCATTGTTATGGCCCTGTGTTGTCTGGGTGTGTTTTTATAATGTAATTTGCTTATTTAAATATAACTATTGACCTGTTAAACAATAGCCACTAACCTAAATATGGAAGCGCTTCCTGAAAGTTATTAAATACTATACCCGGCGATTAATCAAATTAATTATGGAAGCGCTTCCAACTTTAACTTTATAAAAGCAAATTTACTAAAAATAAAGCAGGGGTTTTCGCTTAATGAAACAATTATCTTTACCTAGTGGCTCACAACTTTTAGCCAAACACTTTACTTACGGTGTGGCCACAGCGTCTTTTCAAATTGAGGGTGGCGCAGCAGATCGCCTCCCCTGCATTTGGGATA